>NZ_JAAFAN010000007.1:0-105572 GCF_010287905.1 Cellulosimicrobium composti | reverse complement strand
AGCCATGCCACAGGGACAAAAAATTTGGCATTGACTAACAAGCACACTGTTGAGTTCTCAAACAACCGACACACACCGCCTCCGACCTCGTTCCCGAGGCCCTTGCGCGGGGCGTTTCCTTCGTTCTGAATCCTACCAGACCCGGCCGTTCTTCACGGACCGGCCAATACCGGAGATCCGTTCAGAAATGTACCTGATCCAGAAGCCCCCACTCTCTTCACGGCGCAGCACTGTGCTCCGAGAAACTGGTGGGAGTTCCGCCCGGGGGACCAGCCACTTCGCGTCTGCTCCGAAGAGCTGCGCCGTGGTGTCTGTTCCTCCCTGCCGGGCGACCTCGAGAACATTACGGGGTCCGGCGCCGAGAGGTCAACCCGCTGCGCCGTGACCCGGGCCACTCCCCGCGGCTCCGGTCCGGCTCCCGGGGGAAGCACGCGCCCCGACGTGGCTGCCGTGCGTCTCACGTGGTCCTCGCGGTGCGCCCTGCCGCCGCCGCGCCGGCGCGCGCCGCGAGCTGCGCGACCGCCGCGCGGAGCTCGTCCGGCCCGACGACGGTGAACGGCGCGTCGAAGATGCCGAACCAGGCCGCGAGCCCGCCCCATGACCACGAGCTCGCCGTGAGGCGGCTGCGCCCCTCCCCCACGGCCTCGACGAGCGCGCCCGCACCGACCCACCCTGCGACCTCGGACGCGTCGCGCTCGAGCTCGACGGTCCCCCGCGCGGGGAGCTCGGGCCGCGCGAAGCGCTCGGCGACGAAGGTCGCGACGTCGGGAGCCGGCAGGTCGCGCCGCTCGAACCGCGCGCCGACCCCCGTCCGCGGCGCCATGCGGTCCGCGCGGAACGTGCGCCAGTCCTCCCGGTCGAGGTCCCACGCGACGAGGTACCACCGGCCTCCCCAGGTGACGAGGTGGTGCGGCTCGACGCGCCGCGGCGCACGGAACTCCTGCCCCGCGGGGGCGCGCAGGACCTCGCCGGAGCCACCCTCGTAGTCGAACCGGAGCACGCGACGCTCGCGCACGGCCGTCCCGACCTCCACGAGCACGTCGGGTCGCACCGCGGGCAGGGACTGCTCCCGCCGCCCGGGGACGGCCGTCACCTCCAGCGCGTCGACGCGCGTGCGCAGCCGCGCCGGCATGACCTGCCGGATCGTCGCGAGAGCCCGCGCCGCCGCCTCCTCGACACCGGGCAGCGTCGCGGTGCGCAGCGCGATCGTGACGGCGACCGCCTGCTCGTCGTCGAAGAGCAGGGGCGGGACGTCCGCGCCCGCGTCGAGGCGGTAGCCGCCGTCGGGGCCCTTCGTCGCGCGGACCGGGTAGCCGAGCTCGCGCAGACGGTCCACGTCGCGCCGCACGGTGCGCGGGCTCACGTCGAGGCGCTCGGCGAGCGCCGTGCCGGGCCAGTCGCGGCGCGCCTGGAGGAGGGAGAGGAGCCGGAGCAGCCGTCCGGAGGTCTCGAGCATGTCCTCAGGGTCGCACGCGGTAGAGGACAGGACCTGACCTCTACTGCTGGCAGCGTCGTCCTCGAGGCACGAACCACACCGAGGAGGACCCGTGATCCGGACCAGAGCACTGACCAAGGACTTCGCCGTCGGGCGCGACGAGAGCCGCACGGTGCACGCCGTGCGCGGCATCGACCTCGACGTGGCGCCGGGCGAGCTCGTCGCCGTCCTCGGCCCCAACGGCGCCGGCAAGACGACCACGCTCCGGATGCTCACCACGCTGATCCGCCCCACGTCCGGCACGGCGACCGTCGCCGGGCACGACGTCGTCGCGGAGCCCGACGCCGTCCGGCACCGCATCGGCTACGTCGGGCAGGGCAACGGCGCGGGCCACGCCCAGCACGTCGTCGACGAGCTCACGAGCCAGGGCCGCATCTACGGGCTCGACCGTCGCACCGCACGGCGCCGGGCGGACGAGCTGCTCGAGTCGCTCCAGCTCGACGCGCAGCGCACGCGCAAGGTGTCCGACCTCTCGGGCGGGCAGCGCCGGCGGCTCGACGTCGCGATGGGGCTCGTCCACGCGCCGTCGCTCCTGTTCCTCGACGAGCCGTCGACGGGCCTGGACCCGCACAACCGCGCGAACCTGTGGGACCACGTCCTGCGCATGCGCGAGGACGCGGTCGCCGCGACGGGCGAGCCCATGACGATCGTCCTCACGACCCACTACCTCGACGAGGCGGACACGATGGCCGAGCGCGTCGTCGTCGTCGACCACGGGCAGGTCATCGCGGACGACACCGCGGAGAGCCTCAAGGCCGACCTCGCGGGCGACCGCGTCGTGGTGACCGTCGCCCCGGGCGCCGAGCACGACGCCGCGTCCCACCTCGCGGACGTCGCCCGCCGCGTCGAGGGGTTCCGCGAGGTGACCCGGACTCCCGTGGCGGGCGGCGGCGTCGGGCACGGCGCGGGCGCGGTCACGCTCGACGTACGGGCAGAGCGCGGCGACGCCTACCTCCCCCGCCTCCTGCGCGCCGCGGACACCGCCGGCGTCCTCGTCGAGGCCGCGCAGGTGCACCGGCCGACCCTCGACGACGTGTTCCTCGCGCTCACCGGCCGCAGCCTGCGCGAGGCCGGCGCCCCCGACGCGGACGCCGCCGACAGCACCGCCCCCGCCCCGACCGCCGAGAGGACCGCAGCATGAGCGCCGTCGACACCACCACCCCCGCCCGTCCCCGCACGTCCCCGGCCGTCGCGCCCCGGCGCGGCCCCGGCGCCCTGGCGCGCGACACGGGCATCGTCCTCGTGCGCGAGCTGCGGCCCGTCGTGCGGGACCCGTTCTCCGTGCTGTTCGGGCTCGTGCAGCCCGTCGTGTTCCTCGCCCTGTTCGGGCCCCTGCTCGTCGGGTCGCTCGGCGGCACGACGACCGGCCAGGACGTGCTCGGCGGGAACGTCTGGCAGTGGTTCGTCCCGTCGATCCTCGTCATGACGACGCTCTTCGGGACGTCCACGACGGGCGCGAACCTCCTGTTCGAGCTCCAGACGGGCGCGCACGAGCGCATGCTCGTCGCGCCGCTGTCGCGGTCGTCGCTCCTCGTGGGCCGCGCGCTCAAGGAGATGGTGCCGATCGTCGCGCAGTCGGTCGTCGTCGTCCTCGTCATGCTGCCGTTCGGGTTCGCGCTGCACCCCGCGGGCGCCGTCGTCGGGCTCGCGCTGCTCGCCGTCTTCGGCGTCGGCATCGGGTCGCTCAGCTACGCGCTCGCGCTCGCCGTGCGCAAGCAGGACTGGATGTTCTGGGTCGTGCAGCAGACGCTGATCTTCCCGCTCATGATCCTGTCCGGCATGCTCCTGCCCCTGGAGACCGGCCCGCGGTGGATGCAGGTCGCGTCGGACGTCAACCCGCTGCGCTACGTCGTGGACGCCGAGCGCGCGCTGTTCGCGGGCGACCTCGGCGCCGCGACCGTCGGGTGGGGCTGGGTGGCGGCCGTCGCGACGGCCGTCGTCGGGCTCGCCGTCGGGATCCGCACCATGGTGCGCTCGACGGACTGACCGACGACGCGCGTCAGGCCCGGGCCAGCTCGACGGCCCGGGCCACGGCGCTGCCCGGGCTCGTCAGGACGGGGATCGGGAGGTCGGCGAGGAGGTCTGCCGCCGGCGCCATGCTGGCCTGGGCGAGCACGACGACGTCCGCGCCCCGGCGCGAGACGGCGTCCCGCACCGCGTCCGCGACGCCCCGGTGGTACGCGCCCAGGTCGCCGGCCTCGAACGCGGACCACGCGTCCGCGCAGACCACGGGGTCGAGCTCGACGGTCGCGCGCTCGCGCCGGGCGACCTCGCGGAGGAGCTCCGTCGTCGGGCCGAGCGTCGAGGCGAGCGCCACGACGACGGTGACCCGGCCGCCGTCGCGCACCGCCGCCTCGGCGAGCGGCCTGTCCACGCGGACCACCGGCACCCCGAGCCCACCGACCTGCTCCGAGACCGGTCCGAGCGTGGAGCACGTGCACACCACGACCGACGCGGCCGCCGCGGCGAGCGCCTCCACGTGAGCGCGCACCCGACCCGCGACCGGCGCGCCCGCGCGGGCGTCGTCGAGGAGCGGCGCGTCCACCCGGTGCACGTGCCCCTCCCCCGGCGCGACCTCGTCGACGAGCGCACCGAACGACGCGACGTGGACGTCCGCCGTGTGCAGGAACCCGATCATGCCTCGCCCCCGGGCGTCGTCGTGCGCCGTCGGACGGGCGGCTTCGCCGGGCTCCGTCGCCGGGTCAGGCGTGGTGCTCGCGGAACGCGTCGGTGAGGGTCGGGCCGTCGTCGGCGCCGAGGCGCCACACGCTCCAGCCGTCGGCGGTGTGCGTCCCGGACACCGCCACGGCCGCGAGGTCGGGATGGCGGTAGCGGGCGCCGTCGGACAGCTCGATGAAGCCGTCGGGCTGGAGGACCGCCTCGAAGCGCTGGCCGCGGCGCGGGCGCGACCACACGAGCTGGCGGGGCGTGCCGAGGGTCCGCGCGAGCGCCACCAGGTCCGGGTCGTCGTCGGGGCCGAGCGCCACGTCCGCGGGCGGCGGAGGCGGCACGGGGACGACGTCGCGACCCGCGGGCGCGGGCTCGGGCGCGAGGTCCGCCGGCGGGTGGTACGACAGCGGGTCGTACGGGCGCTCGCGCGACGGGCTGCGCTGCTCGCCGTACTCGTGCGTGAGGTACGACTCGCGCGTCCTGATCGACTCCCGAGTGCGGATCGACTCGCGCGTGAGGATCGACGTGCGCGGCGCGGGCGGCTCGTCGCCCGCCTCGACGGGGCGGCGGTCCGCCCAGCCCGTCGCGGCCGGCTCGGGCACGGACCGGGACGTCAGCGGGTCGTCGAGCGGCACGAAGTCGAGCACCGGGGGCTCCGCCCGCGGCGTCTCGACCGGCGCTGCGGGCTCGCCGAGCGCGGCGAGCGGGCCGGTCTCGTCGGCGGACGTCGGGGCGATGCCGTACGTGGTGCGCGGCTCGAGCTCGGCGGCGGCCCGGCGGCGCTCCGCCCGGGACCTCGCGGCCTGCCGCGTCACCACGGGAAACTTGCCGGTCAGGGCACGGCCCACGGCGACGCCGTCCGCGAAGTCGGAGCCGGGGGCGACGGCACGGCCGCGCGGGGGCTCGGGCGCCGCGGGCGGCGCCGGGTTGTCCCGCGTCATCGCGAGCGGCGACACGTCGACGAAGCGGCGGCCGTCGGCGCCGTGCACGACGCCGAGGCGCAGGACCGCGACCGGCGAGCCGGGCTGGCGCAGGAAGTCGAGCGCGTCCTGGATGCCGGGCGCGGCGCTCGAGCAGATGACGATGAGGCGGGCGCCCGTCGCGCGGGCCGTGGCCTGCGAGCGCGTGAGGGGCACGTTGTCGTAGAACGCGGCGACGTCCTGCTGGAAGCGCGAGGCGCCGCCCGTGTAGCGCGCGGCGAGCTCGGCGCGCGTGAGGCGCCCGGCGCGGCCCGCGTGGTTGAGCGCCGCGGTCAGGGCCTCCTCGGTGAGCTCGGCCGTGACCTCGATGACCACGGGGAGACCCGCGGCGTCCAGCGCGAGGAGGTGCGGCTCGTCGTCGGACGTGCCCTGCGCGACGGGGAAGATCTGCTCGCCCAGCAGCCCCTCGAGGTTGCCGTCCACGACGCGCTGCGCGTCGGTCCCGAAGGCTCCTGCCGGCTGGGGCGGCTGGACCAGTACGGGACGCTCGGCGTCCACCTCGAAGAGGGGCATCGGGGGATCTCCTGCAGCAGCGGAACGCGACCGGGGCGGGGGCGTATGCGCCATAGCCTACGTCGCCGGTCAAGTCCCTCGAACCCGGTCGAACCGTCCTCTCGCGCCCCGCGGGAGAGGACGCGACGGGCAGTGCCCGACGGCCCCGGCGACGCCGCAGGTCAGGCGTGCCCGGTCTCCTCGGACTCGGCCGCGAGCCGCTCCTCGACGCGCTCGACCTTGCCCGTGAGCTCGCCCGAGCGGCCCGGACGGATGTCCGCCTTGATGACGAGCGACACGCGGTGCCCGCCCGCCCCCACGGCCTCGGTGGCGCGCTGGATGACGGGCATGACGGCGTCCCAGTCGCCCTCGATCTCGGTGAACATCGCCGTCGTGCGGTTGGGCAGACCCGACTCGCGGACGATGCGGACGGCCTCGGCGACGGAGTCCGCGACGGACTCGCCGGCACCGAGCGGAGCGACGGAGAAGGCGAAGACGGCCATGAGGCCATCGTGGCACGACCGCGGCCCGGACCGGGCCGCGAGCGCCACCCGGTCCTCGCGGGGACCGGGCGGCCCCGACGTAGGCTCGTGGCCGTGACAGCAGAACACCGCAGCGACCGCGTGACCGTGCTCGCGGGAGGCGTCGGCGGGGCCCGCCTCGCGCACGGCCTGGACCTCGCGGGGGCCGACCTCACGGTCGTCGTCAACGTGGCGGACGACGTCGAGCTGCACGGGCTGTGGATCTCGCCCGACCTCGACACCGTGACGTACACGCTCGCCGGGCTCGCGGACGAGGAGCGCGGCTGGGGCGTCGTCGGCGAGACGTACGCGGCACTCGACGCGATGGGCCGGCTCGGCGAGGACACGTGGTTCACGCTCGGCGACCGCGACCTCGCGACGCACGTCGTGCGCACGGCCCGGCTGCGCGCGGGGGCGTCGCTCAGCGACGTGACGGCGCAGCTCACGGCCGCGCTCGGCGTCCGGGCGCGCGTGCTGCCCGTGACGGACGACCGCGTCGCGACGCTCGTCGACACGCCCGCGGGGCGCCTCGGGTTCCAGGAGTACTTCGTGGGGCGGCGGCACGCGGACGACGTGCTGGGCCTCGTCTACGACGGCATCGACGCCGCGCGGCCCGCGCCCGGCGTGCTCGACGCGGTGACGGACGCCGACGTCGTGGTGGTCGCGCCGTCGAACCCGTTCCTCTCCGTCGAGCCCGTGCTCGGCGTCGCGGGCGTGCGCGAGGCTCTCGCCGGGACGACCGCGCGGCGCGTCGCGGTGAGCCCCATCGTCGGCGGCCGCGCGATCAAGGGTCCGGCGGCGCAGATCCTCACGACGCTCGGCCACGAGGTCTCGGCGCTCGGGGTCGCGCGCCTGTACGTCGGGCTCGTCGACGTCATGGTGATCGACGACCACGACGCGCACCTCGCCGACGCCGTGCGGGCGCTGGGGATGGACGTCGTCGTGACGGACACCGTCATGGGCGGCGCGCCGGGCCGCGAGCGCCTCGCGCGCGAGGTGCTGCGGGCGGGCGGGGCGTCACGTGGCTGACGCCGGACCCGCACCGCAGACCGGCCCCGTGCCCGACGACGCCCCTCGCCCGGGCGGGTCGGCGCGCCCGGGGCGCGTGGTCGCCGTCGTGCCGCTGCGCGACGGGTCGTCGGGCAAGTCGCGGCTCGCGCACGCGCTCGACCCCGCGTCCCGCAGCCGCCTCGTCGCGGTGCTCGCTCGGCACGTGGTGGGGACGCTGCTCGCGAGCCCGGGCGTGGAGCGTGTGGTCGTCGTGACGTCGGACCCGCGGTTCACCTGGCGCGCGCTGCGCGACGTCGTGGTGGACGCCGGCGCCGGGGCGGGTGACGACGGGCTCCCCCTGCTCACCGAGGACGCGGACCGGCTGCGGATCGTGCTGCAGCCCGCGGACCGCCCCGGGCTGGACGCGGCGGTGGACGTCGGGCGGGAGATCGCGACGCAGGACGGCTCGGCGCGGCTGCTCGTGGCGCACGCCGACCTGCCCGCGCTGACGACCGCCGACGTCGGGGCGCTCCTCGCCGAGGACGCCCCCGTCGTCGTCGCGACGGACCGCCTGGGCTCCGGCACGAACCTGCTCGCTCTCGACCCCCCGGCTTCCGCGCCGTCGAGCACGGGGTTGCTGTCGGAGAGCGGCTCAGAACGACAGGAACTCCGTGCTCGACGGGAGGCGGGGTTCCGGTTCCGGTTCGGGCCGCACAGCCGGGCGGCCCACGTCGCGGAGGCCGAGCGGCTCGGCCTGCGGGCCGTCGTCGTGCAGCGCCCGGGCACGGCGGTCGACCTCGACACCGTGGACGACTGGGGCGAGCTGCCCGCGGACGTGCGCGCCGCCGTCGGGCTGCACGTCCCGGCCCTGCGCGACCACGACGCCTGACGGACGCGCCTCGCCGGCGCGCGCCGGCTACGAAAGCCAGACGCCGGGCTCCTCGACGGGCGCGACGAGTCCGACGCGCACGTCCTCCAGGAGGCCCTTCCACGCGGCCTCGTCGAGCGATCCCACGCAGTCGAGGACGATCACGACCGACTGTGTCGACCTCTCGCCGCCGAAGGTCGGCACGCTCACGACCCGGGCCGCACCACGGACGTGGACGTCACCGCGCGCGGTGGTCACTGTCCAGCTCTGCACGACGCCGTTCACCCCGTGGAGGCGGACGCCGTCCCCTCCGAGCGGGAGCAGGACGTCGCCCGGCACGCCGACCGGGTCGGCGCCGTCCTCGGCCGCGACCTGCTCGAGCAGGCCGACGGACGCCTCTCGTGGGGTCGTCGTCGGCGCGTCGGTGCCGACGGCGCCGCGCCACGACTGCACGCACGCTCCCGTCCCGGCGACCACCTGCCACCCCGGGCGCGGGACGAGCGGGGCGGCGGTCGGAAGGTCGGCGAGGCTGCGGACCTCGGGAGGGGGAGGGCCGTCCGGCGCAGCGGGCGTCGTGCGGTCCGACTCACCCGGCGTCGCGCCCGGCGAGGTCTCGTCACCGGACGCGTCGGGCGTGCCGTCCGTTCCTCGCGCGGGAGGAGCGGCGTCCGCCGTGCTCGTCGCCGTCGTCGCGTCGCCGGTCGGCTCGGGCGCCGGGCCTGCGGTGCAGGCGGCGGTCGCGAGCACGACGAGAAGGACGGCCGTCGGCAGCGCGGCGCGGGCGCTCACGAGCGGTCGGCCCAGCGGCCGCGGTGCACGACGTCGTCGAGCGGCTTGCGCGCACGACGGCGCGGCGAGCCCGTGGTCGCCCCGTCGGCGGGGTGCCCGACGGCGACGACCCCGGTCGGCGCGTACGCGTCGGGGACGCCGAACGCCGCGCGCAGCCGCGCGACCTCGCCCGGCGCGACGCCGAAGAAGCACGCGCCGAGCCCGTGGTCGACGGCGGTCTGGAGCATGAGGAGGGCGGCCATCCCCGCGTCGACGTGCCAGTACGGCACGGCCCAGCGGCTCTCGTCGCGGTCCGCCCATCCTTTGTCGTCCTCCGCGTACCGGTCGAGGTAGACGTCCTTCGACGTGAGGACCACGACGAGCACGGGCGCGGTGCGCATCCCGGCGAGCCACGCGCTCATGCTGCGCTCGGGCTGCTCGGGCGAGGTCGCGGCCCAGAAGCGCGCGACGTCGTCGGGCTCGGTGAGCACGAGGAACGACCACCCCTGCGCGAACCCCGCGCTCGGCGCGCGGACCGCGTTGCGCACGAGCCGGTCGACCGCCTCCGGCGCGACGGGCTCGTCGGTGAACCGGCGCACCATGCGCCGGCGTCGGACGACGTCCTGGAACTCCACGGGGCCCCCTCGGCACGTCGGGCAGCAGGTCCCCGCACCCTACCCGGCGACGCGGTCGGCCCGGCTCGACGCCGTGGCGCCGGGCCGGGCGGGACGCGTCACGGCCCGGTCGCGGGCTCAGGCCGCGTCGAGGCGTGCGCGCAGCTCCGGGTCGAGGTCGAGGTCGGCCGCGCCGAGGAGCTCGTCGAGCTGCTCGACCGTGCTCGGCCCGATGATCGGGATCACCGGGTGCTCACCGCCGAGGAGCCACGCGAGCACGACCTGGTTGGGCGTCGCGCCGAGCTCGCCCGCGACGTCGTGCAGGAGCCGGACGCGCTCGCGCGTGGTGGGGTGGTCGAACCCGTCCCACAGCGGCTTGTCGCGGCGCACGTACGCGCCCTGGAGGATCGGCGAGTACGCGGTGACGGCGAGCGGGGGCCGCCCGTCGACGCCCGTGGACGCCGCGTAGTCGAGCAGCTCGTACGACGCCCAGTTGTGCCGGCCCGGCTCGGGCGTCGGGTACGCGTAGGTGTAGTTCTGCTGGACGAGCCCGTAGGGCGCGACGCCCTGGCGCTGGGCCTTCTCGCGCGCCTCGACGACGCGCCACAGCGCGACGTTCGAGATGCCGGTGATCCCGACGACGCCCTCCGCCTGGAGCTTGCCGAACGCGCCGACGGTCTCGGCGATCGGCGTCTCGAGGTCGTCCACGTGCCCGTAGAGCACGTCGAGGTGGTCGACGCCGAGGTGGCGCAGGCTCTCGTGCGCCTCGTACCCGACGACGTCCGCCCCGAGGCCCTGGAAGTTCGTCGGCGGCGTGTTCGACAGCGGGAGCGCCGGGTCCTTCTTGGCGGCGCCGAGCTTGGTCGCGAGGCGGACGTCGTCGCGCGCGCCCCGGCTCGCGAGCCAGCGGCCGAGCAGGTCCTCGCTGTCGCGGCCGTGGCCCCCGGCCCAGGCGCTGTAGTTGTTCGCCGTGTCGAGGAACGTGCCGCCCGCCTCGCGGTAGCGGTCGAGGATCGCGAACGACGTCTCCTCGTCGACGAGCGTGCCCATGTTCATGGTGCCGAGGCAGAGGGTCGACACGTCGAACGAGGTGCGCCCGTCGCCGATGGTGCGGTACCGCATGGTGGTCTCCCTGGGTCTGTCGGTGGTCCGAGCGGTCCGTGGTGGACCCGTGGTCTCGGTGACGTGCTCCACGCTAGGGACGCATCGGCACGGGTGTACGGTCCGATGCCATGGCCGCGGACCAGACCAATTCCTCCCGGACGGCGCCTCCGGGGACGACGGCGGCGCTCGCCTGGGAGGCCCTGCTCGACCTGGGGGCGGGGCCGGGGTCGCGCGTCGAGCGGCTCGAGCGCGCGGTCCGCGACGCCGTGCACGCCGGCCGCGTCCCCGTCGGCGCGGCGCTCCCCCCGAGCCGACAGCTCGCCGAGTCGCTCGGGGTGTCGAGGTGGGTCGTCACCGAGGCGTACGGCCAGCTCGTCGCCGAGGGCTTCCTCGAGGCGCGCACCGGCTCCGCGACCCGCGTCTCCGCCGCAGCCGGCGCCCGATCGACGAGCCCGAGGGGAACGAGCGCGCTGGGCGAGCGGCCCACGAGCCCGGCGGGAACGACGGTGCGCGCGGGTCGTGGCGGGCCTGGCGGGAGCCGCGAGGAACGAGCGGCGGATGGTAGACCCGCGCGCGCCGTCGTGGACGCCGGGCGGACCGACACCGGCAGGACCCACGCCGCGCGCGCCCGGTTCGACCTCGCCCCGGGCGTGCCCGACCTGCGCCACGTCCCGCGCGACGCGTGGCTCCGCGCGGCCCGCGACGTGCTGAGCACCGCGACCGGGACGGCGACGAACGACGACCTCGGGCCGCAGCCCGCCGCCGGGCACCCGCACGCGCGGTCCGTCGTGGCGGGCCACCTGCGCCGGGCGCGCGTCGTCGCCGGGCGGGACGACGCCGTCGTGCTGACGCGCGGCGCGACCGACGGCATGGCGCACGTCGCCGCGGCGCTCGTCGCGGCCGGCCACACGCACCTGCTCGTCGAGGACCCCGGCTGGTCCGTGCTGCGCGACGTCGCGGCGCGCGCCGGGCTCACGCCCGTGCCCGTGCCGGTCGACGACGCCGGCGCCGACGTCGACGCGCTCGTCGCCGCCTCCGCACGGACCGGGGCGCGGGCCGCGCTGCTCACCCCGGCGCACCAGTTCCCCACCGGCGCAGCCCTTGCGCCCGAGCGGCGCGAGGCGGTCGTCGCGTGGGCGCGCGCCGTCGACGGCCTCGTCGTCGAGGACGACTACGACGCCGAGTTCCGGTACGACCGCCGCCCCGTCGCCGCGCTGCAACAGCTCGACCCGGACCGCGTGCTGCTGCTCGGGTCGGTGAGCAAGACCATGAGCCCGGCGTTCGGCGTGGGGTGGACGGTCGTGCCCGCGCGCTGGCGAGAGGCCGTCGCGCGCGCGGGCGGCACGACGGCGGGCCCGTCCACGGTCGACCAGCTCGCCTTCGCGCGGCTCGTCTCCTCGGGCGGGTACGACCGGCACCTGCGCGCCGCGCGCGGGCGCTACCGCCGCCGTCGCGACGCCGTCCTCGCGGCCCTCGCGCGCGAGCTGCCCGGCGCCGCCGTCACCGGCATCGCGGCGGGGATGCACGCGCTGCTCGCCCTGCCCGGCACACCGGACGACCCGGCGCCCGACGCCGCGCACGTGGTGCGGGAGGCCGCGCGGCGCGACGTCACGGTCGCGGACCTGCGCCGCTACCAGGTGCGGCCCGCCGCACGCTCGACGACCCTCGTGCTCGGCTACGGCAACCTCGCCGACGCCCGCGTCGACGAGGCCGTCGCGCGCCTGGCCGACGCGGTGCGCGCCGCCCGCGGGTAGGTCGTCGGCGTCAGAGCCGCTCGGCGAGCAGCTCCGCGAGCGCCTTGCCCTGCACGCCGGCGAGGTCGTCGGCCTGGGTGCGGCACGAGAACCCGTCCGCGAGGTACACGTCGCCGGGGGCGGCGTCGCGCAGCGCGGGCAGCAGCGCGTTCTCCGCGACGGCGACCGACGTCTCGTAGTGGCCCTTCTGCATGCCGAAGTTGCCCGCGAGGCCGCAGCAGCCGGCGAGGACCTTGATCGTCGCGCCCGCGTCGCGCAGCAGCCGCTCGTCGGCGGCGAAGCCCATGACCGAGTGCTGGTGGCAGTGCGGCTGCACGACGGCGGTCACGTCCGAGAGGTCGGGCACGCGCCACCCGGACTCGCGGCCGGGCGCGGTGTCCACGGACGTGAGGAGCTC
This sequence comes from Cellulosimicrobium composti, assembly GCF_010287905.1. Taxonomy (NCBI): domain Bacteria; kingdom Bacillati; phylum Actinomycetota; class Actinomycetes; order Micrococcales; family Promicromonosporaceae; genus Cellulosimicrobium; species Cellulosimicrobium composti. The sequence goes on along the minus strand of NZ_JAAFAN010000007.1, from coordinate 92,919 downwards.
GGCGAGCGTGCGCGTCGCGGCGGAGACGGCGCGGGCGCGCGGGTCGTCGGGGAACAGGTCCACGAGGTCGGAGCGCAGCACGGCCGTGCACGACGGCTCGAGCCCGAGGATCGGGATGCCGTTCACGGCGTACGGGCCGAGGACGGACAGCAGGTTCTCCAGGCGCTTGCGCGCGCCGTCGAGCTGGCCCGTGCTGATCCACGTGAGACCGCAGCACGCCTCCTGCTCGGGCACGACGACGTCGTACCCGGCCGCGGTGAGCACCTTCACGGCCGCCTGGGGCACCCCGGGCGACATGTTGTCGCTGAACGAGTCGGTCCACAGGACGACCTTCGGCCGCTCGTCGCGCACCGGACGGCCGGGCTGCTGCCCGATGCGCAGGCCCGGCACGCCCTGGGTCGCGCCGCCGCGCCTCCACCAGGTGCGGAACGGCACCTCGGCGAACGTCGTCATCGAGCGGCGCGTGTCCATGCCGCCCGCCCACAGGACGGCCTTCGCGACCGGCCGGAACCCGAGGAGCTTGTTCGCCAGGCGCGGCATGCCCGTCGCGAGGCGGGCCCAGATCGGGAGCCACCCGAGCGAGTAGTGGTCGACCGGGCGCAGCCTGCCGCGGTAGGTCCGGTACAGCACCTCGGACTTGTACTGCGCCATGTCGACGCCCGCGGGGCAGTCGCTCGAGCACGCCTTGCAGGACAGGCACAGGTCGAGCGACTCGTGCACCTCGGGCGCCGCGAGCCCGCCGACGAGCGTGCCGTTCACGGCCTCCTGGAGCACGCGGGCACGGGCGCGCGTGACGTCCTTCTCGTCCTTCGTCGCCCGGTACGACGGGCACATGAACCCGCCCGCGGCGCTCGTGTCCGCGCGGCACTTGCCGACCCCGACGCAGCGGTGCACCGCCTGGGTCATGTCGCCGTGGTCGTGCGCGAACGAGAAGCCCTGGTAGCCCGCGCGGCGCGAGATCTTCGTGACCTTCGCGGGCGCGGCGGTGCTCGTGCCGGGCGTGCCGGGCGCCCCGACCGCGGACAGCAGCGGGTGCGCGTGCGGGCGGCGCAGGTCGTCGTCGATCGCGCGGGGCCGCACCACGACGCCGGGGTTCATGACGTCCTGCGGGTCGAACAGCGCCTTGAACCGCTCCATGAGCGCGATCGCCTCGGGGCTGTACATGACCGGGAGCAGCTCCGAGCGCGCGCGTCCGTCGCCGTGCTCGCCGGACAGCGACCCGCCGTGCTTCGCGACGAGCTCCGCCGCCTCGAGCATGAACGTGCGCAGCACCGAGCCCGACGCCTCCAGCGGGATGTCGATGCGCAGGTGCACGCACCCGTCGCCGAAGTGCCCGTACGGCAGGCCGTCGACGCCGTAGCGCGCCATGAGCGCGTCGAGGTCGCGCAGGTAGTCGCCGAGCCGCTCCGGCGGGACGGCGGAGTCCTCCCAGCCCGGCCACGCCTGCTCCCCGGCGGGCGTGCGCCCGGCGAGCCCCGCGCCGTCGGCCCGGATCTGCCACATCTTGGTGGCCTCCGGCCCCGCGGGCAGGATCATCGTGGCCTCGCTGCCCGACGCCGCGACGATCGCCTCCGCGTTCGCCATCGCCTCCTCGGGGGTCGCGCCCCCGACCTCGACCATGAGCCAGCCCGCGCCCGGTGGCAGCGGCGGGACGGACGCGTCGCCCTTGGCGCGGCGCACGACGTCGACGAGCCGCGCGTCGAGGCCCTCGACCGCGAGGGGGTCGAGGTCCAGGAAGGTCGGGACGTCGTCGGCCGCGGACGGCATGTCCGGGTAGCCGAGCACGACGAGCGTCGGCTTGGACGGGACGGGGACGAGGCGGACCGTGGCCCCGAGGATCGTCACGAGCGTGCCCTCGGTGCCGACGAGCGCCTTCGCGAGGTCCGACCCGTTCTCGGGCAGCAGGTGCTCCAGCGAGTACCCCGACACCTGGCGCCCGAACCGCCCGAACTCCGTGCGGATGAGCGCGAGGTTGTCGCGGACGAGGTCGGCGAGCCCGGGGACGGTCGCGAACGTCGGGTCGCCCTTGCCGGCGGTGAAACGGCGCCCGCGCCCGTCGACGACGTCGAGCTCGATCACGTTGTCGACCGTGCGCCCGTAGGCGACGGCGTGCGGGCCGCACGCGTTGTTGCCGATCATGCCGCCGAGCGTCGCGCGGTTCTGCGTCGACGGGTCCGGGCCGAACCGCAGCCCGTGCGGCGCCGCCTCCTGCTGCAGCGCGGACATGACGACGCCCGGCTCGATGCGCGCCGTGCGCGCCTCGGGGTCGACGTCGAGCACGCGGTTCAGGTGCTGCGTGAAGTCGAGCACGGCGCCCGGGCCGATCGAGTTCCCGGCGACCGACGTGCCCGCGCCGCGCGCGGTGACCGGCACCTCGAGCTCGCGCAGCACGTCGAGCGCGGCGACGACGTCGTCCGCGTCCCGCGGGTACACCACGGCCTCCGGGACGACGCGGTAGTTCGACGCGTCCGTCGAGTACTCGGCCCGGCGCCGGGTCGCGGTGTCGACCGTGCCGCGCACGACCGTCCGCAGCGCCTCGGCGAGGGCCGTGCGCGCGACGTCGGCGGCACGCTCGGCCTCGCGGAGGGCGGCCTCGCGCTCCGCCTCCGGCGACGTCGTCGCGCGGGAGCCGGACCGCCGCGAGCCGTTCCCGTCGCGGTGCGGGGCGGGGGTCGTGGTGGCGTCGATCTCAGCGGACACGTCGCGATTGTCGCACCCTCGCGCCCGGACCCTCGGGTCCGTCCGCCGTTGCCGCCCGCCGACCATGCGGTCGTGGCCTGTCAGATGCCCAGGACGAGGCACGACCGCATGGTCGGCGGGTCACGTCGGGGGGTCAGGTCACAGGACGAGCTCCGGTTGGAGCGTCGTGATCGTCCAGACGCGCCGGCGGCGGGCCGCGAGCGCCGTGAGGCCCAGCGCACCGGCGAGCACGACGACGAGGACCGTCGCGTCGCGCGCGACCGTCGCCATGTTCCCGCCGTACAGGAGCTGGCGCAGGCCCTCCACGGCGTACGTCATGGGCAGGAACTGGTGCATCGAGCGCAGCGGCTGCGGGATCGTCTGCCAGGGGAACGTGCCGCCCGCGGTGACGAGCTGCACGAGCATGAGCACGAGGCCGAGGAACTGCCCCGCGGCGCCGAGCCACACGTTGAGCGCCTGGAGGATCGCGACGAACGTCGCGGACACGAGCACGAGGAACAGCGCCGTGCCGACGCCGTGCACGGGGTCGATGTCGAGCGCGAACTTCGTCACCGTGAACATCGCGGCGACCTGGAGCACGCCGATCGCGGCCGGGGTGAGCCACCCGCCCAGGGCGGTCGCGAGGCCCGACCGGCCCGCGGCCAGGGCACGCGTCGACAGCGGCCGCACGAGGAGGAACAGCACGTACGCCCCGATCCACGTCGCGAGCGAGAGGAAGAACGGCGCGAGCCCGCCGCCGTACGTGCCGGCGGAGGACAGCGCCTCGTTCGTCACGGACACCGGGTTGCCGATCGTCTCGGCCGTGTCCTGCCGGGTCTGCTCGTCGAGGTCCGGCACCTGGCCGAGGCCCTCGGCGAGCCCGTCGTGGAGCTGCGCGGCGCCGTCGGCGAGCTCGCCCGACCCGTCACGGAGCTGCGCCGTGCCGTCCGCGAGCGAGGTCGCGCCGTCGGACACCTGGCGCGTGCCGTCGGCGAGCCGGGAGACGCCGTCCACGAGCTGCGGGGTCGCCGCGGCGAGCTGACCGGTGCCGTCCGCGAGACGGTCCGCGCCGTCGGCCGCCGTCGCGATCCCGGCGGCGAGCTGCGGTGTCGCGGCGGCGAGACGCGCCGCGCCGTCGGACACCTGGCGCGCGCCGTCGGCGAGCCGGTCGAGCTCCCCCGACGCCGCGGTCACCTGGTCGACGGCGCCCTCGACCTGCGCGCGCCGCTCGTCGAGAACGGGGGCGACCTGGGCGCGCACCTCGTCGGCGGTGGCCTGGTCGAGGACGCCGTCGGCGACGAGCCGGTCGAGGCGCGCGTCGACGTCGTCGCGGGCCCCGTCGAGCGCGGGCAGCACGTCGGCCGCGGCGGCGGCGGCCTGGTCCCCGTACCGCGCGACCTGAGCGTTCCCGTCCGCGACCTGGGCCGCGCCGTCGGCGAGCTGCTGCGTCTGCGCGGGCAGCGACGACGTCGCGCCGCGGAGCGTGCCGAGCCCCGACGCCAGGGACGTGGCGCCGTCGTCGAGCCGCCCGACGGCGTCCGCGAGCGTGCCGGTGCTCGCGTCGAGCTGCGCGGCGCCGTCGGCGGCCCGCCCCGCGCCGTCGGCGAGGGTGCGGGCGCCGTCGTCGGCGGTGACGAGGCCGTCGCGCAGCTGCGTCGACCCGTCGAGGAGCCGGCCCGCGCCGTCCACGGCGTCGGCGAGGTTGGTGTGGATGGACGCGAAGCCCCGCAGGAACGTGTCCGCGGCCTCGGTGCCCACCTGCTCGGCGATCGAGTCGCGCACCTTCCCGACGATCTGGTCGGCGATGGTGCGCGCGAGGTAGTTGTTCGCGTCGTTGGTGACGAGCGTGAGGCTCGCCTGCTGCGGCTCGAACTCGCCCGCCGACGCGAGGTCCGCGGAGAACGTCGGGCCGATGACGAGGGCGGCGTCGTACCGCCCCGACCGCACGCCGTACTCGGCGTCGACCTGGCTCGTCTCGACCCAGCCGAAGCCGCCGTCGTCGAGGAGCTGGTCGGCCACGTCCCGCCCGAAGTCGCGCCGCGTCGTCGCGCCCGTCCGGGCGTCGGTGGTCGACGTGCCCTCGTCGAGCACGACGAGCGCGGCGGGGACCTGGTCGAGCTTGTCGTACGGGTCGTGGTTCGCGAACAGGTACAGGCCCGCGTAGAGCGTGGGGATGAGCGCCATCGCGAGGATCGCGAGGCGCGGCAGCGTGCCGGCCGCGAGGCGGCGCAGCTCGGACAGCCCGAGGCGGATCGCGGTCATCGGTCCTCCTGAGGGTCGTCGTCGGTGCGCGCGGGTTCAGCCGGGACGGGCGGGGCGGGCGCGGGCGGCGGGGCGGGTCGCGCCCGCAGCGCGACGACGGGCGGCTCGTGCAGCGACCCGCCGCGCGCCGGGGGCAGGTCGGCGCCGAGGTCGCGCGCCGACGCGCGCGTGCACTGCACGAGGACGCCGTACCCGGCGCCCGCGAGGCTCTGCGCGACCTCCCACCAGCCCGACGGCTCCCCGCCGTGCCGGTCGGGCAGCGTGAGCACGAGGAACCGGACGTCCGGGTCCTCGGCCGCGAGCGCCGCGAGGAGCGCGGTCCGCACGACGCCGGGCACCTGGTCGAGCCGTCGGCCCCGGTCCGCGGTGAGCGAGTGCTCGGCGAGCCAGCGCGTCACGTCGCGGCGCAGCGAGCGGCGGCCCGCGAGCGCGAGGCCCTCGGCGACGACGTCCGCGACGGTGAGCGCGTCGTCGGGCTCGCTCACGCCGGGGACGTCGACGACGGCGGTCACGGCGCGCAGGGACGCGGCGGTCCCCCGCGCGGGCTGCCCGCCGCGACGCGACGGCGCGTGGGCGGGCACGATCCGGACCTCCCCGGCCGACGGGTCGAGCCGGCCGGTCGCGACGAGGGCCAGCGCGGTGTGCCCGTGCCCGGGCTCCCCGGTCACGAGCACGCACTCGCCCGTGGACCAGGCGAGGTCGATGGGCTCGAGCATGGGCTCGCGCCGCCCGTCGACGCGCACGTCGCTCAGCGTGATCTGCATCCGGCTCTCTCCATCCGCGCCCCGGCCTCCCGAGGACGCCGTTGACTCACGGTCAACAACGCTACGCCTCTTGTTGACTCGCGGTCAACAACGGCGTAGAACGGTGCCATGCCCCGCACGCCCTCCCCCGCCCGCGCGCCGCACCACGACGGCACCGCCGACGCCGCCCCGCGCACGGGCTCCCGGCGCCGGCGCGAGCCCGCCGACCGCCGCCGCGAGCTCCTCGACGCCGCCGCCCAGCACGCCGACGAGCACGGCCTCGACGCCCTCACGCCCGCGGGGGTCGCCGCGCGCGCCGGGGCGTCCAAGGCGCTCGTCTTCCACTACTTCGGCTCCACCGCCGGGCTGCGTCGCGCCGTCGCGCTCGAGGCCGTCGCCCAGCTCGAGGCGGCCGCCGTCGCTCCCGACGACCGGCCCCGGCCCGAGCGCCCGGCGCTCGCCGTCACCGCGTTCCTCGACGCCGTCGAGGCGCGGCGGCTCGTGTGGCAGGACCTGTGGCGCGGCGCGCTCGCCGACGACGAGGCCACCCAGGCCGCCCTCGCGCGCGCCCGCGACCACCTCGTCCTGCGGCTGACCTCGACGGTGAGCGCGACCGACGACGACGCCCTGCCCGCCGCTCCGCGCCTGCGCCTCATCGCGGCGGGGTGGGTCGCGCTCGTCGAGAACGTCACCGCCGCGTGGCTCGCCGGGAGCGAGCTGTCGCGCGCGGAGGTCGAGCGGCTCGTCCTCGCGAGCGCCGTCGTGCTCGTGCCCGAGCTCCCCGAGCCGGCGCGCTCCGCCGTCCTCGCCACCGCCCGGGCGAACTCGGGCACGTCGGGCTAGCGTCAGCAGGACGGGCCGCGGACGAGATCGGGAGGCAGCGCATGCGCGTGGTGGTCGTCGGAGCGAGCGGGAACGTGGGCACGGCGGTGCTGCGCCGGCTCGCGACGGAACCCGTCGTGACATCCCTCGTGGCGGTCGCGCGCCGAGTGCCGCGCGCCGACGGGTCGAGCACCGTGCGCTTCCCCCACGACGCGGTGACGTGGCGGTACGCGGACGTCGCCGCCTCCGACGCGGGCGCCCGGCTCGACGCCGCGTTCGCCGGAGCGGACGCCGTCGTGCACCTCGCGTGGGCGATCCAGCCGAGCCACGACCGCAAGCGCCTGCGCCGCGTCAACGTCGAGGGCACGCGGCAGGTGGTCGAGGCCGCCCGGCGCGCGGGCGTCGCGCACCTCGTGGTCGCGTCCTCCGTCGGGGCCTACTCCCCCGCCCCGTACGCGGGCGAGGCGCGGGACACCCCGGTGGTCGAGACCTGGCCCACGGAGGGCATCCCGGGCTCGTCGTACTCCGAGGACAAGGCGGCCGTCGAGGCGCTCCTCGACGGGGTCGAGCGCACGGGTGGGATCGTCGTCTCGCGCGTGCGCTCCGCGCTCGTGTTCCAGCGCGACGCCGCGTCCGAGATCACGCGCTACTTCCTCGGCCCGCTCGGTGGCCGCGTGCTGCGGCGCTCGCCGCTGCCCGCCGTCCCGCTCCCCGAGGGCCTGCGCCTGCAGGTCGTGCACGCGGAGGACGTCGCGGAGGCGTACGCGCGGATCGTCGTGGGCCGGCACCCGGGGCCGTTCAACGTGGCCCACCCCACGGTGCTCACGCCGCAGGACGTCGCGGACGTCGTCGCGGACGGCTCGCTGCGCACCGTCCCCTACGGGACCGCGCGCACCGCCGTCGCCGCGGCGTGGCGGGCCCGCCTCGCCCCCGTGGGCGAGGGCTGGCTCGACATGGCGATGCGGGTGCCCGTGCTCGACACGACGTTCGCCGCAGAGCTGCTGCGGTGGCACCCCGTCCACGGGGCGAAGGACACGCTCGCCGAGCTCGTCGACGGCATCCGCGCGGGCGCGGGGACGTCGTCGCCGCCACTGGTGCCCCGCTGACCCGTCGAGCATGTGGTCCTGGCTCGTCCCATCACCGGGACGCTCCAGGACCACATGCTCGCGCGGGACGGTCAGCTCTCGAGCGTCGCGTCCAGCGTGATCGTCGGGACGCTCGCGAGCGCCTTCGAGACGGGGCACGTGGCCTTGGCCTTCTCCGCCGTCTCCCGGAAGCCCGCCTCGTCGATGCCCTCGACCTCGCCGCGCACCGTCAGCGCGATCGTCGAGATCTTCAGCCCGCCGGCCGGGTCGGGCTCGACCGTGACCTCCGCGGTGACCTCGAGCGCGACGGGCGTGCCGCCGGCCTCGGCGAGCAGCGCCGAGAACTGCATCGCGTAGCACGACGAGTGCGCGGCCGCGACGAGCTCCTCCGGGCTGGTGACGCCCCCGGCGTCGTCCGCGACGCGGCGCGGGAAGGACACGTCGAACGTGCCGGCCTTCGAGCTCGTGAGCTCGACCTGCCCCTGGCCGTCCTGGAGCCCACCGTTCCAGGCGGTGCGTGCGATGCGGGTGGCCATGCGAGATCTCCTTCGACGTCGTGGGTACCGGGCGGCAGCCCGGTGGGTCGACCGTATCCCGCCGCACCACGGCCCGCCGGGGCAGGACCCGTGAGGCCTGCGTCACGCGCCGCCGTCAGCCGAGCGTGCCCGCCGGGCGGTAGACGACGGAGGACGCCTTGTTGTCGAACGAGCCGAGCGTCGCGCAGTGCGGCGTGCAGTTCTTCTTCGTCCCGCCGTAGCTGTAGGAGTCGTAGAGCGTCACCCAGCACCCCGCGTACGTCGTGGCCGACGACACGACGTTGTTCATGAGGAGGTTCGCCAGGTTGGGGAACCCGTACGTCGAGCCCGTGTAGCACCCGTTGGTGCCCGAGCCGTAGAGCACCTTGGACGCGCCCTTGTAGCTCGCGTCGCGCCACAGCACCCCGAGCACGAGCGAGCTCGCCGCGGCCGCCGCGACCCGCTCGGCACCCGCGGTGCGCGGCGCCGCCGCGGCCGCGTTGAGCTCGGTGACGAGCCCTTCGACGTCGCCCCGGGTGGCCCCGGCGAGGCGCGACGCCGCGACGTCGGAGCCCGAGACGAACTCGAGCGCCTCGGCGAGCGAGGCGAAGCACGTCTCGGGCGCGGGAGGCAGGGTGTCCGGGTCCTGCCCGGGCAGGAGCGGCTGGGCCTCGACGGCGCAGCTCTCGCCGGTCGAGACGCTCACGTCGCCCGCGGGGGCGACGACGTCCCGCACCCCCGTGACGGCCCGCAGGTCCAGCACGGACGCGAGGGCGGAGCCGGAGCCGACCGCGGTGAGGAGGAGGCCGCTCACGAGCGCGGCGGACAGGACGCGGAGCGAGGTTCTGGTCATGGCTCTCCTTCGGCGTGGCCACGCCCCGGGGAGTCCCCGTGGCCTGACGCGGGAAGGGGACTCCCGCAGGACGGCCGCGTCCTGCGACCCCGCCCGCATCCTAGAGCGCGGGCCGCGGGTTGTCCCCGCACGATCGGCCCGCGGCTGGGCACGGCGGCCGGTCGTTGGTTACCGTGCTCGGGTGGTCCCGGACCCACCAGGGCCGGGCCGCTCGGAAGGACCCATCCACGAACCCTTCGCCGAACCGGCTCCGCCGGGGAGATGAGTGTCGATGAAGCACCGTTCTCTACCCGTGTCACTGACCGCCGCCGCCGCGAGCCTCGCGGTCGTCGCGGCCGCCGCGGCTCCCGCCGCCGCGGACCCGCCGCCCGACCCCGGCAACGCCCTCGGCGCGCGGTCCGGCTCCACCCTCTCGCCCACCGACAAGGTCGCCCCCTCCCTCGCGACGGCGCGAGGCACCGTCACGGCGTTCGTCGAGCTCGACGCGCCGTCCGCCGTCGACCTGGCGGCCGAGGGCGCGAGCCCCGACGCGGTCGAGGCCAACGCCCAGGAGGTCGCGGAGCTCGCGGACGACGTCGTCCCGCAGCAGGCGACCGCCCGGAGCGCGGGCGCGCGCGACCCCCAGCAGGTGTCCGTGACGAGCACGCTCGTCGCGGGCGTCGTCGTCACGGGCGACGCCGACCGCGTGCGCGACCTCGCGCGCGACGACGCGGTCCGCACGGTCTACCGGATCATCCCCAAGAAGCCCGCGAACAAGGGCACCGACGTCTTCACGCGGGCGCTCGAGACGTGGCAGAGCACGGGCCTCACCGGCGAGGGCGTGCGCATCGGGATCATCGACACCGGCATCGACTACACGCACAAGGCGTTCGGCGGCCCCGGCACGCAGGAGGCGTTCGACGAGGCGTACGGCGAGCGCGGCACCGGCCCGGTGCCCGAGGGCACGTACGACGAGCTGAAGTTCCTCGGCGGGTACGACTTCGCCGGGTACGACTACGACGCGAGCGGCACCGTCCCCGGCACGACGCTCGTGCCCACGCCGGACGAGAACCCGATCGACTCGCTGGACTCCGTCGGCTCGGGCCACGGCTCGCACGTCGCCGGGACGACGGCGGCGTACGGCGTCACCGCGGACGGCGAGACGTTCGACGGCGACTACTCGACGCTGACGGACATCTCCGACTGGCAGGTCGGCCCGGGCTCCGCGCCCGAGGCGGGCCTGTACGCGCTCAAGGTGTTCGGCGACCTCGGCGGCTCGACCGGCGTCGTCGTGGACGCGCTCGAGTGGGCGGCGGACCCGAACGGCGACGGCGACCTGTCCGACCGTCTCGACATCGTCAACCTCTCCCTCGGCTCGGACGGCTCCCCCGCCGACGACCCGGAGAACCTCTTCATCGACCAGCTCTCGCGCCTCGGCACGCTGTCCGTCATCGCGTCGGGCAACGCGGGCGACGTGACCGACGTCGGCGGCTCGCCCGGCAACGCGCGCTCCGCGCTGACGGTCGCGAACTCGGTCGGCGACACGCAGACGTTCGACGCCGTGCGCGTCGAGGCGCCCGAGGAGCTCGCGGGCACCTACCCGGCGCAGAACTCGGTCGACTACGCGGGCGGCTCGGACGTGACCGCCCCGGTCGCGTTCGTCGCGGACGACTTCTCCGGCTGCCAGGCGTTCACGGCGGCGCAGGCGGCGGCCGTCCAGGGCAAGATCGCCTACCTGTACTGGGACGACAACGACGCGACGCGCGCGTGCGGCAGCGCCGCGCGGTTCAACAACGCGCAGGCCGCGGGCGCGGTCGGCGTGCTGCTGTCCTCCGAGCTGCCGTCGTTCGTCGCGGGCATCGCGGGCAACGCCGGGATCCCCGGTGCGCAGCTCACGGGCGCGAGCCACGACGCGCTCTTCCCGGCGATCGAGGCGGGCGAGGTCACGATGACCATCGGGCCGTCGCTCGCGCTGTTGTCGTTCGTGTCGATCCCGGAGATCGGCGACACGCTCAACAGCGGGTCGTCGCGCGGCGTGCACGGCTCGCTCGGCGTCGCCAAGCCCGACGTCGCGGCCCCCGGCACGGGCATCGCGTCCGTCGCGTCCGGTCACCTCGACGGCGCGAGCATCAAGTCGGGCACGTCGATGGCGACGCCGCACGTCGCGGGCATCGCGGCGCTCGTCAAGGAGGCCCACCCGGGCTGGGCGCCGGCCGAGGTCAAGGCGTCCGTCATGAACACCGCGACGCACGACGTGTTCACGGGGCCGTCGGGCACCGGGACCGCCTACGGCCCCGAGCGCGTCGGCTCCGGCCGCGTGGACGCCGTCGACGCGGTCGCGAACACGACCCTCGCGTACGCGTCGCAGGACTCCGACCAGGTGTCCGTCGCGTTCGGCGTCGTGCCGGTCGGTGCGGACACGGTGACGGTGCGCAAGACCGTCACGGTGCAGAACACGGGCGACACGTCGCGCACGTTCGCGACGAGCTTCGCGCAGTCCAGCACGGCGGGCGGCGCGACCGTCACCGTCACGCCGGCCACGGTGACCGTCCCGGCGGGCCAGCGGCAGGTCGTCACGGTGACGCTCACGGCGGACCCCGCGACGCTCGCCAAGGACCTCGACCCGACGTCCTCGGACGACTCGGGCCTCGGCGTCCCGCGCGACTTCGTGTCCTCCGTCAGCGGGCGCGTCGTGCTCACCCCGACCGACGGCGGCACCGCGCTGCGCGTGCCCGTCCAGGCGTCGCCGAAGCTCGTGAGCGACCTGACGGCCGCTCCCGTCGAGTTCGCCGGGGCGTCGGCCACGGCCGAGCTCGACCTCGAGGGCCGCGGCGTGGACTCGGGCGGGTGGACGTCGATCGTCGCGCCGTTCGAGCTCAAGACGACGAGCCCGCGCCTCGAGGCGGACGCCGCGGTCGGCGCGTCGCCCACGGCGATCGCGGCGGCCGACGTGCGCGCGGTCGGGTTCGCGTCCACCGCGCCGCAGGAGGCCGCGGCCGGGGGCGACCCCGCCGACGGCGTCATCGGCATCGGCGTCGCGATGGACGGGGAGTGGGCGAGCCTCGGCTCGGTCTCGATCCCCGCGGTCGAGGTCGACGTCGACTCCGACGGCTCGGCCGACTTCGAGGTCGCGGCCCTCAAGTACAGCAGCGAGACGGACCTGACCCTCGCGGCGACGTTCACCCTCAAGGACTGGACGGCGCCCGACGGCACCGAGTACGAGGCGGGCGACAACGTCGACCTCCAGCCGATCAACTCCGTGTGGGGCGACGTGGACACCTCGGTGTTCGACAACAACGTCGTCGTCATCCCGGTGGGCATCGGCTCGCTCGGCATCGAGGAGGGCGACGTCCCGACGTTCCAGGTCCTCACGTACTCGCCGTACTCGCAGTCGGCCGACCAGCTCGTGGACGCGAGCGAGACCTTCACGGCCGACCCGTACGACCCGGCCTACTGGTTCGAGGGCGGCGGCCAGCTGCTGTACGTCGGCGCGGACGACGCCCCGCTGACCGTCCACCGGTCCGAGGCCGCGGCGGAGGCGGGCAGCGGGAAGCTCCTGCTGCTGCACCTGCACAACGCGACGCCGACGAAGCGCTGGCAGACCGTGGACGTCACGTCGTCCGGCGCCGTCGTCACCGCGACGGTCACCGCCGAGGCGCGCTGCCTCGGCAACAAGGCCCACGTCGCGGTGCGCGTGCTCAACGAGTCCGGCGCCAAGGCCGACGTCGTGGTCACCACGCCGTACGGCGAGAAGACGTTCCCGAACGTCAAGGACGGCAAGAACGCCTACCAGTCCTTCTCGTCGCGCGCCGCGTCGTTCGACGCGGGCTCGGTGACCGCCACCCTCACCGCCGAGATCGACGGCGAGGAGGTCACCACGACCTACGACGCCGACTACGAGGCGCTGAGCTGCTCGTGACGGCCGTCTGAGCAACGGCCACGACGGCGCCCGGTCCGCACGGACCGGGCGCCGTCGTGCGTCCCGGCACCGGCGCTCGCCGCGCGCTCCGCGCGAGAGGCTCCTAGCCTGGGCTGGTCTCGTCCCGACCCGCGCGCGAAGGCAGGGGGCCCGCATGCCCGGACACCGCAGGCACCGGAGCGTCCTCACCGGGCGCTTCTCGAAGGACGCCGACCACGACTTCGAGATCCGCACCGTCCTCGGCGGCGCCGCGAGCGGCGCGGCGGATGTCGGCGAGGTCCTGGCGGCCGTGGCCGACGTCGGCACCGACCACCGCACGTGGTTCCGCGCGTGGGACGCCCTCGGCGACCGTGTCGCCGCCACCGGGGAGGCGTGCGCGGCGCGCGGGCACCGCGTGAGCGCCGCGTCGGCGTACCTGCGCGCGTCGGCGTACCTCGCGGTCGCCGTGAACGCCGTCGCCGGGCTCGACGACGACGCCGTGCTCGTGCCGACGTTCCGCAAGCACCGCGCGGCCTGGGACCGCTGGGTCGACCTCGTGGACCTCGACGTCGAGCGCGTCGCGCTCCCCTACGAGGGCACCACGCTCCCGGGGTACTTCTTCCGCGCCCCGGGCGACGGCGGGGCACGGCGGCCCGTGGTCGTCGCCGTCAACGGGTCGGACGGGTCGCTCACGTCGCTGTGGCCGGCGTGCGTCGCGGGCGCGCTGCGACGCGGCTACCACGCGCTCGTGTTCGACGGGCCCGGTCAGCAGTCGATGCTCTTCGAGCAGGGGGTCCCGTTCCGCCCGGACTTCGAGACCGTCCTCACACCGGTGCTCGACGCCGTCGTGGCGCGCCCCGACGTCGACCCCGACCGCGTCGCGGTGTACGGGATCAGCCAGGCCGGGTACTGGGTCACGCGCGCGCTCGCGTTCGAGCACCGGCCCGCGGCGGCCGTCGTCGACCCGGGCGTCGTCGACGTCGCCGCCTCGTGGGAGCGCGAGCTGCCGAAGAGCCTGCTCGCGCACCTCGACGCGGGCGACGACCACGCGTTCGACCGCGACATGAAGCTCGGCCTGCGCCTGTCGAAGGACGCGGCGCGCACGTGGCGGTTCCGCGCGCGCCCCTACGGCGACGTCGGCGGGTACGCCGCGACGCTGCGCGAGGTGCGCCGCTACGACGTCGCGGACGTCGCGGGCCGGGTCACGACCCCGCTGCTCGTCACGAGCCCCGAGGACGAGCAGTTCTGGCCCGGCCAGTCCGAGCGCCTCGCCGGGCTCGTGCCGGGCGCGACGCTCGTGACGTTCAGCGACGCCGAGGGCGCGAGCGGGCACTGCGAGCCGCTCGCGCGGGCCCTCGTCGAGCAGCGGATGTTCGACTGGCTCGACGAGCGCCTCGCGCGATAGCGCGCGGGCCGCGACCGGCCCGCGCGCCCGCCGTCAGACCCGGGCGCCGAGCCCCTGCAGCTCCAGCACGAGGCCCTTGACCGCCGCCGCCGGGACCTGACCCGCGCCGCTCTCCACGACGCCCGCGACCGACGCGGGCACCTCCGTGTCGGAGCACAGCACGAGCGGGGTGTCGGCCGCGGAGTCGGGCAGCCGCCCGTGCGACCCCTTCACGTACGACGCGTCGAGCGGCACCGTGCTCATCGCGTACCGCAGGCCCACCTTCTTCTTCACGAGGTTGAGCCCGGCCTTCGCCTTGGCGAGCCGGTCCGCCGGGTCGAAGAACAGCTCGGCGGGGTCGTAGCCCGGCTTGCGGTGGATGTCGACGCCGCGCGCGTACTCGGGCGCGCGGTCGTCGTCGAGCCAGAAGTAGTACGTGAACCACGCCCCCGGCTCCGCCACGACGACGAGGTCGCCCGACCGCTCGTGGTCGAGCCCGTAGCGGGCCTGCGCCTCGCGGTCGAGCACCTCGTCCACGCCGGGGACGCCGCGCAGGAGGTCCGCGACGCGCCGCTGCAGCGCCGGGTCCTGCCGGTCACCCAGGTAGACGTGCGCGACCTGGTGGTCCGCCACGGCGAACGCGCGCGACGTCCACGGGTCGAGCTGCTCCTTGCCGTCCTGCACGTAGACCTCGAGCAGGCCCTCGCGGCGCAGGATGCGGTTGAGGTGCACGGGCCGGTCGACGTCCGCGATGCCGTACTCCGAGACCACGAGGACGGTCACGCCCTGGTTCGCCGCGTCGTCGAGCAGCGGCGCGAGGGTCGCGTCGAGCTCGGCCGCGGCCGCGTCCGCCTGCGGCGCGTTCGGGCCGAAGCGCTGCAGGTCGTAGTCGAGGTGCGGGACGTACGCCATCGTCAGGTCGGGTGCGTGCGTGCGCAGCACGTGGCGCGTCGCGTCGACGATCCAGCGCGACGAGCTGATGTCCGCCGTCGGGCCCCAGTACGTGAACAGCGGGAACTCGCCGAACCGGCCGACGAGATCGTCGTGGAGCGCCGGCGGGCGCACGTACGCGTCCGGCGACTTGCGCCCGTCCGCGTGGTAGATCGGGCGCGGCGTGACCGTGACGTCCGTCGTCATGCCCATCGCGTACCACCAGCAGACGTTCGCCGACGAGTACTCGCGCCGCGCGCGGCGCGCGGTCTCCCACAGCTTCTCGCCCTCGACGAGCCGGTTGTGCTGACGCCACAGGTAGACGTCGCCGAGCTCGCGGAAGTACCACCCGTTGCCGACGATCCCGTGCTCGGCGGGGCTGAGCCCCGTGAGCATCGTCGACTGGACGCTGCACGTCACGGCGGGCAGCACCGTCGCGAGCTCGGCCTGCCAGCCGCTCGCGGCGAGCTGGCGCAGGCGCGGCATGTGCGCGAGCGCGGTCGACGTGAGCCCGACGACGTCGAGCAGCAGCACGGGCTTCATGCGGTCCTCCTGGTGGTCTGGCTCTCGTGCCCGGTGGGCAGGTGGGTCGTCGCCCAGCGCAGCTCGGCCGCGATGCCGGCGACGAGCGTGTCGGTCGGGGCGCCCGCGGCCAGCACGGCCCAGGTTAACGTCCCGCGGTCGTGGGGCGCCGCGCCGCGGTGCGGTGCCGCGAGTAGGGCTACGCCCTCGAGGCCCAGCAGCTCGACCGGCGCCGCGAGCGGCGCGGCGGGCTCGTGGTGCAGCGGCACGTGGAAGTGCACGCGCCACGGCCCCGCCGCGGGCAGCGCGCCGCCGAGCGCGTCCGGCAGGTCGTCCGCGGCCAGCGGGTCGCCCGACGCCGAGAGCTCGCGCACCTGGTGGATGTAGCGCTTCTCGGCGAACGCGCCGACGGCGGCGCGCGCGGCCAGGTCGAGCGGGTCCTCGACGTGCAGCGCCGCCGACGCCTGGACCTTGACGACGCGCAGGCCCGCGTCGGTGATGCGGCGCACCGTCGCGGCCGTCCCCGCGCGGCGGTCCGCGAAGGACACGGCGAGGTGGCACGTGTCGAGGCACACGCCCACGTGCTCGGGGTCGATCCGCCGCTCGTCCGGCACGTCCGGCCCGGTGCGCGCCGCGAGCCAGCCCACGACGTCGTCGACCGTGTCGAGCACGCAGCCGGGCTCCGGCTCGACCGCGACCCGCACGACCTTCCCCGTGCGCTCGCGCAGGTCCCGCAGCCCCGCGCCGAGCGCGGCGAACGCGCGCGTCGCTGCCTCGTCCTCCGCGGGCGACCACGGCTCGCGCCACGCGAGCGGGAGGGTCGAGATCGAGCCCGCGACGCCGTCGGGCAGGAGGTCGGCCAGGACCTCGGCGCACTCGAGCGTGTACGCGAGCCGCTCGGGCTGCGCCCACGTGGGCGTGTACACGTCGAGCTTGACGACGTCCGCGTGGAACCCGCCGTAGGGGAACGCGTTGAGCGTGTGGACCTGCAGGCCCCGCTCGTCGAGCACGGCGCGCAGCCACGCCCGGTCCGCGGGCGACCCGGCGAGCCGGTGCGCGAGCGTCGCGGGCATCCACAGCCCCACGCCGAGGACGTCGAGTCCCGCCGCCTCGCGGACGGGGCCCGCGTACGTGACGAGCTGGTCGACGACCCCGTCGAGGTCCTCGGCCGGGTGGACGTTGGTGCAGTACGAGAGCAGCACGATGGGGAGCCCGCCCGCCTACGCGCGCACGCCGCGCAGCACGGAGGAGCCCTCGAACTCGACCCCCGGCGTCGGCAGGTCGCCCTCGACGAACCCCGGCACCGGGTCGAGCACGAGGTTGCCGGACTGGCCGTAGAACTCGACGGGGTTGCGCCACAGCACCTTGTCCACGTCGTCGTCGGTGAACCCGGCCGCGAGCATCGCGCGCCCCGTCTTGAGGGTCTTGAGCGGGTCGGAGCGGCCCCAGTCCGCCGCGGAGTTGACGATCATCCGGTCCGTGCCGTGCTCCTGGAGGATCGCGACCATGCGGTCCTCGTCCATCTTCGTGTCCGGGTAGATGGAGAACCCGGCCCACGCCCCGGCGTCGAGAACGAGCGCCACGTTCGTCTCGTTGAGGTGGTCGACGAGCACGTGCTCGGACGGCACCCCGGACTCGCGCACGACGTCGAGCGTGCGGCGCGTCCCGGCGAGCTTGTCGCGGTGCGGGGTGTGCACGAGCACCGGGAGGTCCACGTCGCGCGCCATCTGGAGCTGGCGCGCGAACACCTCGTCCTCCTCGGGCGTCATGGAGTCGTACCCGACCTCGCCGACCGCGACGACGCCGTCCTTGAGCAGGTAGCGCGGGATCTCGTCGAGCACCTCGCGGCAGCGCGCGTCGTTCGCCTCCTTGGGGTTGAGCGCGATCGTCGCGTGGTGCCGGATGCCGAACTGCGCCGCCCGGAACCGCTCCCAGCCCAGCAGGGCGTCGAAGTAGTCGAGGAACGACCCCACGTTCGTGCGCGGCTGGCCGAGCCAGAACGCCGGCTCCACGAGCGCGCGCACGCCCGCGGCGTACAGCGCCTCGTAGTCGTCCGTGGTCCGGCTGGTCATGTGGATGTGGGGGTCGAAGATGCGCATCAGGCGGTCCTCCCGGTGGTGACGTCAGGGGCGAGGCGGGCGACGTCGTCGGGCACGACGCGGCCCGCGGCGCGGCGCTCGGCGGCGAAGTCGCGCGCCATGCGCGCGAGCTCGTCGTCCGCGCGGTCGTCGAGCCCGGCGACGGCGTCGAGGCTCACGCCCATGAACACGAGCTTGAGCACCGCGTGACGCCACGCGTGCTGGTCGAGGTGCGCGGCCGCGAACGGCCCGACGGCCGCCGCGACGAGGCTCTGGTCGTTGGTCCGCAGCGCGTCGGCCGCAAGGTCGCGCCCGACCGCCACGACGGACGTCGCCCCCTCGCCCGCGAGCGCGCCGCGCTCGGCGAGCGCGTCGAGGCCGCGCAGCACGCCGCGCCGCTCGGCGGTGTCGCCGTGCTGGTAGAGGTCCGCGAGACGCGCGCCGAGCGCCGCGTCGCCGTCGGCACCCAGGGCGTCGGCGAGCGCGACGACGAGCGCGGCCCGCGCCGCGTCGTCGACCGTCCCGTGGACGATCCCGGCAGGGTCGACGTCCGGGCGCAGCGGCGCGCGCCCGACCTTGCGGCCGGCGAGCGCGAACGCGCGCGACACGGACGCCGGGTCCTGCCCGACGGCGGCACGCGCCTCGGCGAGCCAGCGCTCGCCGTCGCTCGTGGCCCCGTCCGCCGGGCGGGCGTCGGGGCGGGTGGTCTCGGTCATGGCACCTCCTGGGGGTGGTGGGGGCGGTCGTCCCAGGCGCGCTGCAGCGCTGTCATGCTGCGGTGCGCGAGCCCCGGGGCGTCGTAGGAGTGGCGGGGCAGCTCGACGGCCGCGACGCCCGTGTACCCGACGTCGGCGAGCGTCGCGAGCACGAGCGGCAGGTCGATCTCGCCCTCGCCGAACGGGCGGTGCTCGTGGTGCGTGCGCGGCATGTCGTCGAGCTGCACGTTCGCGAGGTACGGCGCCGCGGCGCGCAGCGCGCCGACCACGCCGTCCGGCTCGACGACGAGGCAGTGCCCCACGTCGACCGTGATCCCGAGCTCGGCAGGACCGCCGAGCTCGTCGCGCAGGCGCAGCGCGTCGCCGACCGTCTCGACGAGCATCCCCGGCTCGGGCTCCAGCGAGATCCGGACGCCGAGCGCGCGGGCCTCCTCGACGAGCTCGGGCAGGCGGTCGCGCAGGAGCGCCCAGCCCTCTTCGGGCGACGTGCCCTCGGGCAGCACGCCCGAGAAGAACGAGACGCACTCCGCGTCGAGCGCCGCGGCGATCTCGATCGCGCGCCGCAGGAACCGCATCCGCGCGTCCGCCTCCGCGTCCACGAGGGTCGGACGGTGCTTGCGGTACGGGTCGAGGAGGAACCGGGTGCCCGTCTCGACGACGACCCGCATCCCGGCGCCGCCGTGCAGCGTCCCGAGGCGTGCGCGCAGCGCGTCCACGTGCTCGCCCCACCCCTCGACGAACGGGTCGAGGTGGGGGAAGCCGAGCGTGAGCGCGACCGCGCCGTAGCCCTCGTGGTCGAGCACGTCGAGCGCGACGTCGAGCGGGTGGTCCGTGAAGCCGTTGGTGCCGTACCCGAGCGTGAACGGCATCGCGCCGCCGGCCCCCGCGCTCACGTCTCGCTCATCTCGGCCCGCCCCGGACGGCGGCCGGCACGGCGCAGCAGCCGCCCCGCGACCTCGACACCCGCGAGCGCCGCGACCGACACCAGGCTGCCGCCGCGCGCGGCCCACGCCGCCTGCAGCGGGACCATCGCCCGGATCCCGGCCTTCGTGGCCGCGAACGCGTTGCCCGCGGACGGCGTGATCGCGGCGTCGACCTGCCGGGGCAGGGCCGTCGCGACGTACGCCGCCGCGGCGGCGAGGCCCGCGACCGCCGTCGCGACGCCCGGGCCGCCTCCGGCGCTCGCGCGCCCGCGGCGCAGCGCTCCTGCGCCGACGACGGCGCCACCCACCGCGGTCGCGGCGGCGACGCCCGTGGCGAGCGACGACGTCGTACCGTGCACCTCGCCGCGCGACACGAGCGTCACGCCCGCGGTGTGCACCGCGAGCCCCGCCGCCGCGGGCAGCGCGGCCCGCAGCCGGCCGACGCCGGCTCCCATGAGCACGTCGAGCCCGCGGCACGCCGCCATGACGACGGGGC
Source organism: Cellulosimicrobium composti (assembly GCF_010287905.1). Taxonomy (NCBI): domain Bacteria; kingdom Bacillati; phylum Actinomycetota; class Actinomycetes; order Micrococcales; family Promicromonosporaceae; genus Cellulosimicrobium; species Cellulosimicrobium composti. The sequence goes on along the minus strand of NZ_JAAFAN010000007.1, from coordinate 73,034 downwards.
CGGCCGCGTGCTCCTTGGCGACCGTGTCGTACGTCCACACGCTCGCGGCGAGCGGCACGGCCACCGCGAGGGCGCGCGCGCCCCCGCCCGCCGCGGCGAGCCCCACCCCGGCGGCCGTGAGCCCGACCGCGACCTGGAGCGCGCGCTGCTCGGTGACGCGCCCCGACGGGATCGGCCGCTCGGGCCGCTCCACCGCGTCGAGGTCCCGGTCCGCGTAGTCGTTGAGCGCCATGCCGCCCGCGTAGAGGCACGCCGACGCCAACGGCAGCAGCGCACGGCGCGGCGTGACCCGGTGACCGGCGGCGGCGGCGCCCGCAAGGGTGTCACCGACCACCGAGAGGACCGCGGGAGCGCGGACGAGGTCCAGGTGGTCGCGGAGCGTGCCCGTCATGGCCGCTCGGTCGCGGCGGACGCGACGCGGGCGCTCGCCTCGCGGACCCAGTCGGCGAGGGCGACGGTCTGCGCGGCGAAGTCGTGCACGTCGCTCCCCCACGGGTCCTTGAAGAAGAACCCGAGCTCCGCGACGGGACCCGCGCAGCCCGCGGCGTCGGCGAGCGCGAGGAGACGGGCCAGGTCGAGCACGAGCGGGGCGGCGAGCATCGAGTCGTAGGCCGACCACGTCGTCTGGAGCGTGAGGCGCGAGCCGAGGAAGCCCTCGACGTGCACGTGGTCCCACGCGACCTTGATGTCGCCGAGGTCCGGCACGTTGTCGATGTGCAGGGGCGTGACGTCGCTGCCCGTGAGGTCCTGCAGCCCGCGCGACTTCGACGCGAGCTTGCTCTGCACGGCCTCCGGGTCGGCGAGGGTCGCGCCGTCGCCGCCGCCGAGCAGGTTCGCGCCCGCCCACGACAGCACGCGCAGGCCGCGGGCCGCGAACGCGGGAGCCAGGATCGTGCGCAGCCACGTCTGGCCCGTCTTGCCGTCCTGGCCCGCGACGGGCACGCCGCGCTCCGCGGCGAGCTCGAGGAGCGCCGGCACGTGCATGCTCGCGGACGGCGTGAACTCGGCGAACGGGGCGCCCGCGAGGAGCGCGGCGTACGCCGTCACGGAGCTCGGCGGGAGCACGGCGCGGTCCGGGTCCGCGAGCGCCGCCCGCAGGAGGCCGAGGTCGGAGAGCTCCGGCGCGGGCTCGGGCAGCGGCTCCGTCGAGACGAGGTCCACGACGACGACGCGCGCGAGGCCGTGACGCTCGCGGAAGTCCACGATGTCCTGCGCGAGCCGCTCCGCGGCCGCCTGCTGCGACTCGCGCGGCGACCCCTCGGCCGGGTGCGCGGTGTAGCCCGGGCGCACCTCGGCGTCCGCGCGCTCGAGCGCGGCGTGCGCGGTGGTGAGCAGTCGCGGCGCGATCATCCCGGCCTCGACGAGCAGCTCGGCGCGCTTGACCATCGAGACGTCGGAGATGTCGTGTCCCCCCACGACGAGGTCGCCGAACGCCGGGAGCGGTGCGGACGCGAACGGCTCGGACACCGTGACGCACCCCGTCGGCGCCGCACGCCCGTCGGCGATGGCGGCGAGCCCGAGCGTCGCGGTGGTCGCGACCGAGCCGCGGGCGCCGACGAGCCAGAGCCCCGTGCGCGCGTCGGGGGCCGGACGGTCTGACGAGCCGTCAGAGGCGAAGTGGTGCATCGTTGCTCCCGTTCCGACGGCGGACGCCGGGGCGCCGCCGATACGACGACGATGGCCTCCCTGCCACCGCCGGACCGCGCACCCGGGAGAGGGCATGTGAACGCTCTCCGACCCGGTGGCGCCCGGTCTGCTGCGACCCTAGTCACACTTTTGTCGAGGGTCAATCAAAAGCACGCCCACTTTCGCGGCCCAGGACGCTTGCAGACTGCAAAAGACCAGCACACGCCCGGATCAGCCTACGTCCGCACCCGCACGTGGCTCGCGCCGCTGCCGAGGCGGCCCCACGACAGGCAGCGGGTAGGCACGGACGACCAGGGGGACGCCGACACCCACGCCCCGACACAGGCGACGCGACGACGAGGCGGCGGGGAGGCACGACGACCACGAGGACGCCGACACCCACGCCCCGACACAGGCGACGCGACGACGAGGCGGCGGGGAGGCACGACGACCACGAGGACGCCGACACCCACGCCCCGACACAGGCGACGCGACGACGAGGCGGCGGGGAGGCACGACGACCACGAGGACGCCGACACCCACGCCCCGACACAGGCGACGCGACGACGAGGCGGCGGGGAGGGACGACGACGCCGGGTCGTGGTGGGTCTGGCGGGAGCCCGCGAGGGACGAGCGGGCGGATGGAAGACCCGGCGTCGTCGTCCCGGACCGCCGCCGGCAGGCGACCGACCGCGGACCCCGCCGAGCAGCGGCCTGCTCAGCCCGCGGGCGCGAAGTCGAGCTGCTCGTCGACGACCGCGACGACGGACCACGCGTTGCCCGCGGCGTCCGACAGCTCGTACGCGGGCAGCAGCACCGCCGCGCCGTCGGGCTGGTACTGGACGGCGAGGCCGAGCCGCGCGTCGGTGATCGTCACGTCCGTGACGGGCCACGCGAAGCGCGCGCCCTCGCCGACCGTGGGCGGCACGGTGGGCTCCTCGGGCTCGACGGTCATCTGCTCGAGCGTGCTCTCGCGCGCCCACGCGATCATGCCCCCGCCGCCGAACCGCGGGTCGCCGAGCCGCTCGACGGCCTCGGCGGGGCTCACGACGTCGTAGGTGCCGATCTCGACGCGCGGGGCGAGGGCCCCGTAGAGCGAGGCGAGGCCGGCTCCGGAGAAGGTCGCGCTCCACTGCGTGCCGGTGCGCTGCCCGTCGACGACCTCGTGCGCGGTGACGGTGGTAGCGCGCGGAGCCTCGACGTCGGGGGCCTGCTCGTCGGCGACGACCTCGTACCCGGCGGGGTCGAGGCCGAGCGTGGCGAGCACGTCGCGGAGCTGCTCGACGGCGTCCGCGCCGCTCGGCGGGGCGCCGTGGTCGGCCTCCTCGCACACGCCGGGCTCGACGCTCTCGCCCCCGCCGTCGCCGTCCGTCGGCGCGGGCGACACGACGACGCAGCCCCACGGGTCCTTGGTCGGGTCGTTGAAGCTGACGCTCGCGAGGCCGTCGGGCTGGAGCGAGACCGTGGGCCCGGTCCAGTCGGCCGACCCGGCGGAGAGCGACCCGTAGTCCTCGCGCACCTCGCCGTCGACGCCGAGGGCGTCCGCGACGCGGAGCAGCGTCTCGGGCGAGAACACGCCGGCCGCGTCGTAGGCCCAGGCCGACGCGCTCGCACCCTCGGTGGGGAGCCCGTCCTGGTGGAACACGGTGCGGCCGCCCCAGTACCCGGGGTAGGCGACGTCGGCCGCCGACCGCGCGTCCCCCGCGAAGCTCTCCGCCCCGGCGCCGTCCGCCGCGGCGGGCGCGTCCGCGGTGCCGAGCTGGATGGGTGCGAGCGCCGTGAGCTCCGCCGTGTCCCCCGCGGGCGAGGCTCCGACGGCGCCGGCGCCGAGCGCGTACCCACCGGCACCGACGACGAGCACGCCCGCGACGGCGGCGGCGACCTGGAGCGGCGCGCGGCGACGGCGGCGCGCGCGGCGCTCGGCGAGCTCGTCGACCGGTGCGCCAGAGGGTGCGCCGGGGCCGGCGGGCGGGGACGCCGGTGCGCCGGGGGTCACCGTCGTGCCGTCCGCGCCGGCGAACGCCTCGGGGACGCGCGTGCGGACGGCGGCCTCCAGGGCCTCGGTGTCCGGGTCGAGGCCCGCCGCGGGGTCGGCGGCGCGCAGCCGCTCGAGGGCCGCGTCGTCGGGCTGCTCGGGGGTGTGGGTGGTCATCTCGCCCTCCAGGTACCGCAGGGGCCGCGCCGCGGGCGCGGCCGGTCGGTCTACCCCTGTTGTGTGCTCAGGCGCCCTGCTCTTGCGCGACGGCGGCCTGCTCGGCCCATGCGGCGCGCAGGCGCGACCGCGCGCGGGACAGCGCGGCGTCCGCGCCGCCGCGCGACGTGCCGAGCACGGCGGCGAGGTCGTCTCCCCCGAGTCCCTCCCACGCGTGCAGGAGCAGGATCCGCCGGTCGCGGTCCGACAGCCCGGCGAGCGCGCGCCGCACCTCGTCGTCCTGCACGACGACGTGCTCGACGTCGGCGCCGTCGTCCGGCTGCTCGGGCAGCTCGGCGACGGGCACGGCGCGGGCCTTGCGCCGGTGGTTGGCGAGCACGAACCCGGCGGTGCGGTAGAGCCACGGGAGCTCGGCGCCGTCGGGCACGTCGTCGCGGCGGCGCCACGCGGTCGCGAGAACCTCGGCGGTGAGGTCCTCGGCGTCGGGGCCGACGGCGCCGGCCGCGCTCGGCAGGCGGCGGCGGAAGTAGCGGTGCACTGGCGTCGCGTGCGCGGCGAAGAGCGCGGCGAACCAGGCCTCGTCGTGGACGGCGGCGTCGGTGCCCTCGTCGGTCGTCACGGCGGCTCCTCGTCGGCGGGGCGGGCTGTCAACCGCTCTGTGTCGCGGGGGCCGGATTCCTTGCACGGTGGGTCCGGCGGCCGAAAGTCACCCGCGGCGGCACTGATCCTGCCACCTGCGGACACCTACGCTGTGGGCATGACGACGGAGAGGACGGACCTGCCGCCGCGCCACACGGGCCGTCGTCGGCGTCGGCACTGGGCGTCGTGGCTGGGCTGGGGGATGATCGGGCTCGCGGTGCTCGTCGTCGTCGGCGTCGCGCTGCTCGCGCGGGACGCGCTCGCCGCCCGCGACGCCCTCACGCGCGCGCTCGACGAGGTGCCCGCGGCGGAGGACGCGCTGCGCGCGGGGGACACCGAGGCGGCGGACGCCGCCCTCGCCCGGGTCCAGCCCCTCACCGCGCAGGCACGGGCGAGCACGGACGGCCCGCTGTGGTCGCTCGCCGCGCACCTGCCCGTCTACGGGCAGGACGTGCGGGCGTTCTCCGCGGCGGCCGCGACCGTGGACGACCTCGCGGCCGTCGTCCTGCCGTCGCTCACGCAGGCGCTCGGCGCGGTGGAGGGCGACAGCCTCACGGTGACGTCCGAGGGCGTGGACCTCGGCCCGCTCGTCGAGGCGGCGCCCGCGATGGCGCGCGCCGCGGACGCGTTCGACGACATCGACGACCGCCTGGCCGCCGTCGACCCGGACGCCCTGCACGCGGAGATCGCCGAGCCGTACGCGACGCTCGTCGCACGCGCGGACGACCTGCGGCCCGTGGTCCGCACGGCGGACCGCATCACGGCGCTCGGCCCCGCCATGCTCGGTGCCGAGGGCCCGCGCCGGTACCTCGTGGTCGCCCTCAACAGCGCCGAGCTCCGCGCGGGCGGCGGCATCCCCGGCGCGCTCGCCGTGGTCACGACGGACGGCGGCCGCGTCACGCTGGAGCGGCAGGCCTCGACGGGGGACGTGCCGCCGTTCGCCGAGGACGTGCTCCCCCTCGATCCCGGGGTCGAGGCGCTCTTCAGCGACCGCGTCGCCCGGTACGTGCAGGACACCCCGCTCACCCCGGACTTCCCGACGACGGCGCGTCTCACCGCGGCGATGTGGGAGGACGTGCAGGGTGAGGCGCTCGACGGCGTGGTCGCGACCGACCCCGTCGCGCTCTCGTACCTCCTCGAGGCCACCGGACCGCTCGACGTCCCCGCCGGCTCCGGGAGCGTGACGCTCGACGCGGGCAACGTGGTCCAGGTCCTGCTGTCGGACTCCTACGCGCAGCTCGAGGCCGGCCCGGAGACCGACGCGTTCTTCGCCGCGGTCGCCGCGCGCGTCCTCGGCACCTTCCTCGCGGGCGGCGCCGACCCGACGGTCGCGCGCGACGCGCTCGTGCGCGCCGCCTCGGAGCACCGGGTGCTCGTGTGGTCCGCGCACGAGCAGGAGCAGGAGCGCCTGGCGGGCACCGTGCTCGCGGGCGACCTCGACACGGGCGAGCGCGCGGCGTCGTCGGTCGGCGTGTTCCTCAACGACGCGACCGGCGGCAAGATGAGCTACTACCTCGACACCGACGTCCGCCTCACGGGCTCGGTGTGCACCGACGGCGGCCGCGTCGACTCGTTCCGCGCGACGCTCACCTCGACCGCGCCCGCCGACGCCGCGTCGAGCCTGCCGTGGTACGTCACGGGCGGCGGGATCTCCGGCGTCGAGCCGGGCGACGTGCGGACGATCGTGGTGCTGTACCCGCCGCGCGGCGGCGAGGTCGGCACGGTCCGCGTCGGCGGTGCGCCGACGGGGGCGCTCGTCGCGGACGTCTTCGGCCGTCGCGCCGCGTCGCTCCCCGTCACGCTCGGGCCCGGGCAGACCACCGAGGTCGCCTTCACCGTGACGTCCACGTCGCCCGCGCCCGCGGTGCCGGGGGCGGCCGGGACGATCGACCTGTGGACCACCCCGACGGTCTCCGCGCCGGGTCTCGAGGTGGTCCCGGTGGCCGCGTGCGGATGACCGGGGCATCGGTATTCGAGCACCGCGATATCACATCCCGATAACGATGGCGCGGTGGCGCGCAATTCACCCGGACGACCGTCCAACTCGGCCGTGATCCTCGCTACTCTGGCGGCAGTCGCTCGGCCCGTGCCACCGGCCCGTCCTGCGCCCGGTGCATCACGGACCGCACTCCGGTCTCCCTCCTGATCGGAACTCCACACTCCAGAACCGAGACGGGTGAACAAGCCATGCGTACGTCGAAGGGTCATCGCACCACGGGACGGGCGGTGCTCGTCGGAGCGCTCACGGCCGCGGCCGCGCTCCTGACCGTCCCCGTCGTCGCCACCTCCGCCAGCGCCGACGACGAGACCGAGACCTACGTCCCGGAGATCACCGTCGCCTCGCCGGTGTGCGACGGCGACGTCCCCTACCTGGACTACGTCTTCGAGCTCCCGGAGGGCTACGAGAACGACGAGGAGAACCCCCTCTCGATCACGTGGGTCAACCCCGACGGCGACGACGTCGTCCAGTCCGGCCTCCCGCTCGCGGGCCGCGTCCTGTGGCCCGGCGCCGAGGTCGACGACCAGGGCAACCCGGTCGACTGGCCCGGTTGGAGCCTCGTGGACGGCGAGTGGGTCGTCGGCGACGAGTTCGACTGGGTCCGCGAGGGCGTGACCGTGGTGTTCGAGGTGAACCCGTCGGCCGAGACCGTCGTGGCCTACCCGCCGTCGTCCCCGGACTGCGCGACGAACCCGCCGGGCGGCGAGCCGACCATCACGGTCGACGTGCTCACGCCCGTCTGCGTCGAGGGCGTGTCCTACCTCGACTACGGCGTCTCCGTGACCGGCACGCCCAACACGACCGCCACGCTCACGTGGCACAACCCTGACGGCGAGGACGAGGTCATGACCGACCTCCCGCTGTCCGGGCGCGTGCTGTGGCCGGGGGCCTACCCCGAGCGGTTCGTCGACCTGCCGGCCGACGAGGGCTGGGAGCTCGTCAACAACATGTGGATCAACACCGCGACCCACGGCTGGGCCACGGGGACGGTGGACGTCACGTTCGCCGTGAACCCGGAGGTCACCGTGCCGGTGACGTACCCGCAGGACACGAGCAACTGCTTCCCCGGCACGACGCCGGTCGACAACCCGGTCGCGGGGGGCCAGAACCCGTCGCTCGCGTCGACGGGCGCGACGGTCGGGCTGTACGCGGCGATCGCCGCCGGCCTCGCGGTCGTCGGCGCGGCGATCGTGCTGCTGACGCGGCGCACGCGCAAGAGCTGACAACCCGCCCGGTGGCACCGGGCGCACGACGAAGGCCTCGCACCCCGGAGGGTGCGAGGCCTTCGTGCTGCGTGCGGGAGATCGGTCAGGCCGACGCCCAGGCGCCCGCGGCGAGGCGCGACCCGAGGCCCTCGAAGGCCCAGCGGTCCACGACGAGGACGGCGCCGCCCGGGGCGTCCGGCACGTGCCACTGGAGCTGCTCGACGGTGCGCACCTCGGCGCCGTCCGGGTCGACGCACGAGAGCGTCCAGCGCGCGAGCGTCGCCGGGACGCCCGCGACCTCGACGTCCGACTCGACGGGCTCCCCCACCGCGCGGGCCGCGAGCGCGTCCGCGCCCGGGCACGTGGCACCGTCGGGGAGGTGCGCCGCGGCCGGGTCGACGCCGTCGAGCGCGGCCCCGGCGAGGATCTCGAAGCTGGGGCACGCCACGTCCTCGGGGCACCCGCCGGCTCGCACCTGCGTGACGCCGTCGGCGGGCTGGAGCACGGACCAGTACTCGGCCGCGGGGAGCTGGAGCGGCCCCACGGGGACCTTGCCGTCGTCGGCGTGCCCGGCGTGCGCGCCGTGGTCGTCGGCGGTGGCCGGGCCGGAGCCGCCCTCGGGGGTGCTCGTGCACCCGGCGAGGAGGCCGGCGCACAGCGCGGCCGCGACGAGCGCGGCGGCGGGCCGGGGGGTGCGGGAGGAGGGGGTTCGGAGTCGTGCGTGCACGAGACCGCCTTTCACGGTCGAAGGTCCCCCGCAACCCACTGGGGAGGGCTGCGGAGGTCCTCGTCGGCCCCTTCACGCTAGCGAGCGCGAGGGCTGGTCGAGATGCGGGAGAACCACACGATGACGGCCCGTGGGTACGGGGTTCCCCGTACCCACGGGCCGCCTCGGTGACCGAGGGGTCAGGGGCGCCGGCCGCGCGTCAGCACGCGCCGCCGTCGGCCCACGGGCCCCACGCGGACGCACCAGGGGTGTCGCCCTGCGTCCAGTACCGGGCCGTCCACACGTGGCCGCCGTGGCTCACGACGGCGCCGCCCGTGTAGACCGCGCCCGCGGCCCACGCGGGAGCCGTGCACTCGCCGCCACCGGTGCCTCCGGTGCCTCCGGTGCCGCCCGAGCCGCCGGTGCCGCCGGTGGCGCCCGTGCCGGGCAGGTCGACGACGGTCGCCCCGCGCGGGTGGTCGTACGTCGTGGCGTAGTCCACGCCGTCGACGGTGACGATCACGTTGGAGAACTGCGCGACGGGCATCGACCACTTGAGCTGGTTCGTGATCGAGCCGCCCGCGGGGATGCCGCCGGTCGGGACCGTGAACCGCACGGTGTGGAAGTCGCCGTCGAGGCCCCCCACGTTGTCGCCCGTGTGGCCCTTCGCGATCACCGTGGTGCCGAAGCCGCTCCAGTCGCTCATCTCGCCCGGGTCGGTCGTGCCGTACTGGAACGAGATCGTCGCGCCGGCCGGGATGTCCCGCGCGCCGTTGTTGGTGAAGACCACCTTGGGGGCGATCGGGTAGTTGTTGTCACCCAGCGCGAACTCGGTGTACTTGATGTCGAGGTCGAGCGCCTGCGTCGGCATCGGGCGGTCGGCGTTCGCCTTCGTCGCGCCGTAGGGCGTCGTCGTCGAGAGCGTCTCGTGCATGAGGTCGACGAGCGTGCTGCCGATCTCGTACTGGCCCTTCGCCGGGTCGTAGCCGAAGTCGCCCGCGAGCTCCCAGATCATCAGGCCGCCGAGGCCCGTGTCCGCGACGTAGTCGGCCTTGGCGGCGATCGCCTCGGTCGAGTCGCCCGAGAGCAGCGTCCGCGTCTGCGCGTTCCACCACCACTCGTTCTTCGTCACCGGGTCGAAGTGCCGCTCGTACGAGCCCTGCAGCGTGTCCGTCACGCCGTAGGACGAGACGTAGTCGCCCGTCACGCCCTGCTCGAGGTTGAGCACGTGCCAGATCGGGTTCACGCCCGCAGGGATCGCGTTGCCCTGGGGGTCGGAGTCGTACCAGAGGTTGTCGATCCCGTCGGCGCCGTACCCGCACTTGTTGTTCGTCCCGGGCGGGCACGGGAACCCGGCGGGCGCCTTCGCGGTCCCGCCCATGCCGTACGTGCCGCCCTGGACGTTCTGGAAGCCCCGCGTGTAGAACGGCACGCCCAGGTTGATGCGGCCGGCCTGCATCGCGCCGCGGAAGTAGTGCGCCGCCCAGTCGCCGTTGAGGTACCCGATGCCCTTGTACGCGCCGTAGACGCCGCCCGCAGCGAGCTCGGGGTCCTTGCCGTCGTCGAACAGCGCGCCGTTGCCGCCCACGTACTCGTTCCAGGCGCCGTGCAGGTCGTACGTCATCATGTTGACGTAGTCGGTGTACTGCGTGACCTGGTAGACCTCCATGCCGCGCAGCAGCCACCCGGACGACGGCGTCGCCGTGGTGAGCATGTAGTACTCGCCGTCCTCGGCGCCCGCGACGTCGAGCTTCTCGCGCAGCGTCCGCATGAGGTTCACGTAGCCCTCGAAGAGCTGGCCGCGGCGCGCGTCGGAGATGTGGAAGTCGTCGGGGTTGCCGGCCTGGTTGTTCGACGTCGGGTACTCGTAGTCGATGTCGATGCCGTCGAACCCGTACTCGCGCACGAAGTCCACGACGGAGTCGGCGAAGGTGTCGATCCGGGCCTGCGACTCCGTCATCGTGTAGAAGCCGCCCGAGGCGACGCGGTCGCCGTTCGCGTCGAAGTAGCCGCCCGTCTCGGCCCAGCCGCCCACCGCCGGGAGGACCTTCACCCCGGGGTTGGCCTGCTTGTACTTCGCGAGCAGGTTGAAGTGGCCCGTGTAGTCGAGCGTCGGGTCCATCTCCGCGCCCGGCACGCCCGGCCACGTCATGTCCGTCGCGGCGTTGCCCGGCGCGCTCGCGTTGACGGAGACGCGGTCGTTCCCGTCGACGTGCGCGAACGCGTAGTTGATGTGCGAGATCTTGTCCCACGGGATGTCGCTCGCGAGGTAGCGGGGCTGGTCGTTCGCCCCGGTCCGCCAGCTCGTGAAGTAGCCGATCACGCGGCGGTCGAGGCCGTTCGGGAGCTTCTCGCGACCGTTCTCGTCGTAGACGTCGCAGTACGGCGTGTGCACGCCCGGGGTCGGGACCATGCCGTCAGGCCGGCACTTCTCGTCCGGGTTCGCCGTCGGGTCGGTCGGGTCGGTCGGGTCGGTCGGGTCCGTGGGGTCCGTCGGGTCCGTGGGGTCCGTGGGGTCGGTCGGGTCGGTCGGGTCCGTCGGGTCCGTCGGGTCCGTCGGGTCGGTCGGGTCCGTGGGGTCGGTCGGGTCGGTCGGCCCGTCGCCGCACGCGCCGAGCGACTCCCAGGGCCCGTACTGCTCCGTGCCCGGGACGTTGTTCTGCGTCCACCACTTGGCCCGGTAGTTCTGCCCGTCGTAGGAGACGGTCGCGCCGCCCGTGTACGCGGGCGTCGGGGACCAGGGGTCCGCGCACGCCGTCGTCGCTGCGGCGGCGACGGGCGGCGCCGCCTGCGCGGCGGCCGCGCCGGCGAGGCCGGTCGCGAGCAGGGCGAGCGTCGTCACGGCCGCGACGACCTGGGGTCGGGCTCCGGAGACGCGCGGGGATCGCGTCCGGGGTGTCAGGGACAACCGCATGGGGTACCTCGTTCTGCTGGGGATGGTGCTGCGGACGACGCCGGTCGGCGTCGCGTCGGAGGGTGCCCGCCCGGTGCGACCACGGGCGAGCACGGCGGAGCGGGGCCCGCCGCGGCGACGGGCGCGGGCGGTGCGCCGCGACGCAGGAGGAGCGGGCACGGGGCGGGTGCACGCGGACCGCGTCGTCTCGTCGGGGGCGAGCCCCGCTCGGCGGGGGGGGGCGGGGGGGGGGCCCCCCCCCCCGGGGGGGGGGGGGGGGGGGGGGCCCCGGGGCCCCGTCGGGGGTGGGCGTCAGCAGGCGCCCAGCGACTCCCAGGGGCCGTACTGCTCCGCGCCCGGGACGTTGTTCTGCGTCCACCACTTCGCGCGGTACGTCTGGCCCTGGTAGGAGACCGTCGCGCCGCCGGTGTAGACGGCCGTCGGGGACCACGCGGCCGCGGTGCACTCACCCGGGTCCGTCGGGTCGGTCGGGTCCGTCGGGTCGGTCGGGTCCGTCGGGTCCGTCGGGTCGCCGCTGCACGCCCCGGTGAGCTCCCACGGGCCGCCGGCCGTGGGGACGTCGCCCTGGGTCCACCACTTGGCGCGGTACTCCTTGCCCTGGTGGGACACGGTCGCCCCGCCGGTGTAGACGGCGGACGCGGACCACGCGGCCGCGGTGCACTCACCCGGGTCGGTCGGGTCCGTGGGGTCCGTGGGGTCGGTCGGGTCGGTCGGGTCCGTCGGGTCCGTCGGGTCCGTCGGGTCGGACGGGCCGTCGGTGCCGTCGACCGGGCCGGTCGGGAGCGAGCGGAGGGTGTCGGTGAACGTGCCGAGCAGCGAGCCGTCGTGGTTGCCCGAGAGGTCCCACCACATGCCGCCGCCGAGGCCGAGCTCGTCGACGTAGTGCGCCTTGGCCGTCACCGACTGCGCGTTGTCGTAGCTCCACCACTGGTCGCCGTCGTACCGCCACGCCGAGACCGTCGCCGGGTCGTAGTAGTCCTGGCCGCGCGTGCGGAGCTTGTCGTAGTCCTCGTTGCCCGCCTCCCAGGTGCCGGGGGCGGCGCCGTTCGCCGCGGACCAGGGCTGGGACGAGCCGACGCCCTTCCAGCCGCGGCCGTACATCGCGAGGCCGACGCCGAGCTGCGACGGGTCGATCCCGGCGCCGAGGTACTCCTGGACGGCCTTGTCCACGCTGAACTGCCGGTGCGCCGCGCGCGGGTCCGCCGGGTCGTCGTACAGGTTGCCCTGGTGGCCGGCGAGCGCCGGGTCCCACGCGCCGTGGAGGTCGTAGCCCTGGACGTTGCCGTAGTCGAGGTACTCGAAGATCTCCGGGTCGTTCCAGCCGCCGGCGGCGATGTCCTCGGGGTTCGCGGGCAGGAACGCGGACAGGAGGTAGTGCTTGCCGGTCTGCGCGCCGTACGCGTCGAGCTGCTCGCGGAACTCCTCGAGGAGCAGCTTGAAGTTGCGCGCGTCGTTCTCGACGTCGACGTGGTTGCCGACCTCACCGCTGTTCGTGCCGGGCCACTCCCAGTCGATGTCGATGCCGTCGAACACGCCGGCCGCCGCACCGGGGCCGCCGCGGCCGTCGATCACGGGCAGGTTGCCCTTGATGTAGATGTCGATGCACGACCGCACGAACTTCTCGCGCGAGGCCTCCGTCGCGGCGGCCCGGGAGAAGTTCTTGGACCAGGTCCAGCCGCCGATCGAGATCAGCGCCCGCAGGTGCGGGTTCTTCGCCTTGAGCTGCTTGAGCTGGTTGAACGACCCGGCGAGGGGCTGGTCCCACGCGTCCGCGACGCCCGCGACGGAGTTCGCGGCGGTGTAGCCCATGCCGAAGTCGGCCCAGGCGTCGCCGGCGCCGTCGGAGCCGTTCGGCCCGGTCCCCTGCGCCTTGTTCGCGATGAAGCAGGTGAGGTCCTGGTAGTGGATGTTGCCGAACGAGTAGTTGATGTGGGTGAGGTCCTGCGCGGCGCCGGAGTCCTGCAGCTTCTTCAGCTGGAACCCGCGGCCGTACACGCCCCACTGCGTGAAGTAGCCGACGTTGCGGTAGCCGTTGACGTCGCTGTCCCCCGGGTGGGAGACGGTCGTCGGGGCGGTCTCGTCGGCCTGGGCCGGCGCGACGCCCGCGAGGAGGGTCGCGACGAGAGCCGTCGCGGTCGCGAGGGCCGCGACGCGCGGGGTGCGTCGGCGCCCCGTGCGGGGTCGTCGGGTGAACAGGGACACGTCCATGGGTCCTGCCTCGTTGCTCGTGCTGTGGGCCACGACGCCGCCGTCCGGAGTCGCCGTCGCCCTCGGGTCATCCCGAAGGTAGTGATCCGCAGGGGCCCGCGTGATCCGCGCTTCCCACATTGTTCACGGTATGAACTTACCGGCGACGTACGGGTTCTCCCGTAGGACAAACACTCCCGAAGAATGACAAAGCGGTCGAAGCCGCGAGCGCTGACCCCGGTCGCTACGTGGCGACCCGAGCGGCGGTGCGGTCCTCCCTCACCGGCCGACGCGGTGGGCGAGCACCGTGAGCTCGACCCGCGACCGCACGCCCAGCTTGCGGAACACGCGCCCGAGGTGGACCTCGACCGTGCGGACCGACAGGTAGAGCTGGTCCGCCGCCTCCCGGTTCGACGCGCCCTGGACGACGAGGAGCGCGACGTCGAGCTCGCGCTCGGTGAGCTCGTCGGCCCAGCGCCCGCGGAGCTCGGCGAGCGCCTCGTCGGAGACGTCGCTCTCGCGCACCGCGAGCCGGCACGCGTCCGGCGCCGCGGGCCGGGGCGCGACGGCGGGCTCGACGCCGTGCCGGCCACCCCCGAGCGCGCCCGGCAGACCCGGGTGCTGGGCCGCGGACCGCGCGGCCCACGTCGAGGGCACCGCCCCAGCGCCGAGCGGCCCGGCCGGCGTCGCGAGAGGGTCGGCGACGACGTCGGTCACCGACCCGCCGAGGCCGCGCACGACCTCCGCGTGCTCCTCGCGCGCGATCGTCGTCCACGCGTCGGCCCCGGCGTCGTCGAACAGCTCGATCGCGGAGAGGAACAGCCCGTGCGCGCGCTGCAGCTCGCCCGCGCGCACGAGCGCCCGCGCGGCGCACAGGTCGGTACGCGCGTGCTCGTACGGGGACGCCGTCGTGCGGTTGACGCGCGTCGCGCGCTCGAGCGGCGTGGCCAGGTCCTCGGGCGCGGCGAGCGACACCTCGGCCCGGACGAGCGTCGCGGACCGCAGCGACGGCGGGAGCTCCTTCGCGTCGACCCTCCGCCGCGACAGGGCGCGCTGCGCCGCGTCGTGCCGGCCCGCGACCACCCACGCCTCGACGTCGTCGAGGCCCGGCAGCGGGAGCATGCGCGCGCTGTCCGGGCGCTCCCGCTCCGCCGCGAGCTCGAGCAGGGTCGCCGCTTGCGTCACGTGGTGCGCGAACGCCGCGCCCATCGCCCGGTCGACGAGCAGCCCGAGGCGGACGGGTCGCGACGTGGGGCTCGCGCACGTCTCCTCCAGGGCTGTCGCGACAGGTCCGACGGCGCCGCGGGTCATCATGTCGAGCCGGCGCGCCGCCGCGACGCCCAGCCCGGCGAACGGCAGCCCGAGCGGGAGCCGGAACGCGGCCTCGGCGAGCTCGTCGGCGGCGCGCGTCAGCGTGCCGCGCCAGAGGTGCACGAGCACCTGCGCGAGCCGCACGTGCGCCTCGGCGAGCGGGGTGAGCGTCTCCTCGGGGCCGTCGAACCAGCGGCCGCCGTCGCGCACGGGCGCGAGCGACGCGACCACGCTCGCGAGCGTCTGGGCCGCGTCCTCCAGGCGGTCGTCCGCCGCGAGCGCCAGCGCGCGCGTCACCTGCACCGACGCCTCGTGGTCGGGCCCGAGGTCGACGTCCGGGCCGACGCCCCGGTCCCCCACCCCGAACACCGCGGCCCACGACCGCGCGAGCGCGAGGCCTGCGGCGGTCTCGTCGTCGTCGCACCACGACGCGAGGAACGCCGCGGTGTCGAGGAGCTGGGACGTGCTCACGCCGTCGCCCCGCTCCGCGTGCAGGCGCGCGGCGTAGAGCACGCCCGTGACGACGCCGCGGACGGCATCCGGCTCGAGGTCGTCCGGCTGTCCGCCGCGCAGGTACGGGGACAGGACGTCGTCGGGCACCTGGCCCTCGGCGAGGGTGAGCGCCGCGACGAGCGGCCCGAGCGTCCGTGCGCGCAGCGCGTCGTCCCCGCTGCGCGACGCCTTGCGCAGCCAGTCCGCCGCGTCCTGGACGTGGCCGGAGCGCAGGGCCGCGACGCCCGCGATCGCGAACGCCTCGGCCCGGTGCTCGGTCGCGGCCTGGCTCGCGGCCTCGCGCGCGACCTCGTGCGCCCACACGACGTCGCCGCGGTCGAGGTGCCGGCGCGCGATGCGCAGCAGGCCGGGGACGAGCTCGGGGTCGCCCGCGAGCGTCGCGAGCGCGGAGTGCCACACCGCGACGTCGTCCTCCCCCGCGCGCCGGTGCGCCGCGGCGAGGGCCACGTGCGCCGCGGTCCGCTCCGCGAGCCGCGCGTCGGCGTGCACGAGCGAGCGCATGCGCGGGTCCACGAACGCGAAGCGCCCGCCCACGAGCGCGAGGTGCTCGGCGAGCGGCCCGTCGAGGACCTCCTCCATCGCGAGCCCCGTCGCGGACAGCAGCAGCTCGGTGCGGTCCACGACCGCGACGGCGGCGACGAGCAGCGCGTGGCGCTCCGCCTCGCTGAGGGCCGCGAGCCGGTCGGCGAACAGCGCTCGCACGGCCGGCACGACGGGCAGCGGGTCCGGGAGGATCGACCCGCCCGAGAGCTGCTCGGGCGTGAGCAGCGCGGCGGTCTGCGTGAGGGCCGCGGCATTGCCGCCGAGGAGCTCGGCGAGGCGCGCCGCGACGTGCGGGGCGACGGCGAGGCGACGCTCCACGAGCAGCAGGTGCAGGGCGTCGGCCGGCGCGAGCGGGGGGACGGCACGCAGCTCGAACGGGCACGACGTGGGGTCGAGCGTGCCCGCGGGCGCCGTGCCGAGCAGGACGACGGGGGCGTGCCGCTGCCCGACGAGGCACGCGAGGACGGACCGGCTGAGGTCGTCCTGCAGGTGGAGGTCGTCGGCGACGAGCACGACCGTGGCGCCGTCGGACGCCTCGACGAGGAGCTCGGCGAGCGCGACCGCGGCGGCCTCCGGCAGGTACCCGAAGCCGGGGTCGACCGGCTCGAGCACGAGCGTGAGGCGGTCGGGCACGACGCCGCCCGCGAGCTGGGACACCTGGGAGACGATCGAGACGACCGCCGAGCCCGGTGCGGGCGCACCCACGGGCGGGCGGCAGCGCAGCATCAGCGCGGGGCGCGCGAAGGCGTGGTTCGCGACGGCCTCGCACACGAGCTCGAGGGTCGCGCTCGCGCCCATGCCGCGCTCCGCGGTCCACACGAGCGCACCCTTGCCCTCGCTCACGGCCGCGATCGCGCGGTCGACCTCCTGCGCGCGGGAGGACAGCCGCTCGAGCCGCCGCGCGGACCGTGTGTCCGCGCGACGGACGGGCTCGGGAACCACGTAGTCGTGCTGTTCTGACATGTCGGGACCCTCCGTCCGGGGGCTTCGTCGCCCGTCGACCGGATGAAATGTTAACAACCCTCCGTAAACGAGGGATCACCCCATCGTTTCCCGGTCGTCACACGACCGCCACCTGGGACGACGACCCGCCGAGGACGCTTGCCCCGGCACCGTGCGAGGGCTAGCCTGACCCCGATCCCCGCCGTGGCCACGGTCGTCGTGCGCCCCGGCCCGGACGCGGCACCCGCAGGGTCGCCGCCGCCACGAGAGCGAGGTGAGCCCCATGCCCGACGGCAGCAGTCATAGAGCCGTGCACTGTGCGCTCACCCCCCGTGGCCCTCGTCCCGTCGCCTGACGCCGGGGCCGGCGAGACCGGATCGGTCGTCCCGCGCGGGGAGGTCGCCAGTGCGCTCCGCGCGCGCCGCTCGGCGCGCCGCCGGACCCTCCCCTCGGACGCGCCCGCGCCACCACCCCTGGCCGCGACGGTGCCGTCCGCCCGCAGGAAAGGACGACCCTCATGACCCAGCGTCCCCGTGCCACCACGACCCCGACCCGCACCGCGCGCCCGACCGTGCGCCCGACCGTGCGCCCCTCCGTGCGCGCCGCGCGCGACGACCGGCGCCGCGCCCGCCGGCCCGACCTCGAACGGCAGTCGATCTCGTTCACCGTCGGGCTCTACCTGTTCATCTGCGTCGCGCTGCTGCTCGCGCACGTCACGGCGGGAGGTGCGCGATGACGGCCACGATGCCCGAGGCCCGCGCGCTCCCGGCTCCCGCGCGCGGTGGCCTCGACCTGCGCGCCCCCGACGCGGGCCCGCGCTTCGACCCCCGCGTCCTGCGCTCCCGCTGGGTGCAGGTCGCGGCGGGCGACGCCGAGGCCGAGGCCCGCGCCGCCGAGCACGGCGTCGACTTCGCGGCGGCCGGAGCCCGGGTGTGGGAGACCGACGCGCACGTGTACCTCCCCGTGACCGCGACGCGGCGCGACGGCGACCGCGTGGTCCACGAGCAGGTCGTCCTCGCGCTGTCGCCCGACGTCGTCGTCACCGCGCAGCCTCAGCGCCACTACCCCGTGTTCGACAAGGCGATCGCGCGCATGCGGCGCACGCCGTGGCTCATCCGCTCGTCCTACGGCGTCGCGTACGCGCTGCTCTACGCGCTCAACGAGGCGGCGGACCGCGTCGTCGCGCTCGCGAGCGACCTCCTCGAGGACATGAGCGACGAGATCGACGAGGCGACGCGCGGGGTCGACGCGCGCGGGCGCGAGATCGGCGTGCGGGACATGCAGGACACCATCACGCGCATGAACCGGGCCGAGGAGATCGTGTCGCGCGCGCAGGAGTCGCAGCTCTCGCTCGCGCGCGCCGCACGGCACCTGCGCAGCGAGATCGCGGACTCGGACCCGGTGCTCGCGGGCCTCGTCGAGACGCTCGTCGCGGACGTCGACGGCGTGAAGCAGCACGCGGGGTTCGAGCACGACAAGGTGCGCTACCTCCAGCAGGCGATCATGACGTCGCTCGACGTCAAGCAGGCGCAGATCGTCAAGGTCTTCACCATCATCACGGCCGTGTTCCTGCCGCCGACGCTCATCGCGTCGTTCTACGGCATGAACTTCACGCACATGCCCGAGCTCGACCGGCCGTACGGGTTCACGCTGACCGTCCTGCTCACGCTCGTCGCCGCCGTCATCCCGCTCGCGTACATCAAGCGGCGCGGCTGGCTGCGCTGACGCGGAGCACGACGACGGGCCCGCCACCCGGCACCGCGCACCCAGCGGGCGGTGCCGGGCCGACGGGCCCTTCGTGCGGCGCGCGCCCCCAGGGCGCGCCGAACGGCTCACGTCACGCGCACGTGCCGACCACGCGCCACGACGGGTACCAGGACTCGGCCCCGGGGACGTTCGTCCGGACCCACCACGCGGCGCGGTAGTTCACGCCCTCGTGCGAGACGACGCGCCCGGCGGGGTACGACGTGTCGCGGTCCCAGGCCGGGAAGCACGCGCCCGGCGCGTCCGGGTCCACCGGGCCCGTCTGCGCGGCGCGGTACACGCCGGCCGCCGTCCCGACGAGCTCGTCCTCGAAGTCGCCCGCGAGGTCCCAGAACATCGAGCCGCCGAGCCCCTTCTCGGCGATCCACGACGCCTTGTGCGCGACGGCGCGCGGCGTGTCGACGCTCCACCACTGGTCGCCGTCGTAGCGCCACGACGCACCGCTGGCCTCGTCGAAGTACTCGGTCCCGTGGTCGCGGAGCTCGAAGTGCTGCTTGTTCCCGGCCTCGTACGTGCCGGGCGCGACGCCCGCGGCGGGCTGCCACGCGCCGTCGGTCTCGCCGGCCTCGACGCCGGACCAGCCGCGGCCGAACGCCGGGATGCCGAGCGTGAGCTGGGCCGGGTCAACGCCCCGCGACAGGTAGAGGTCGATGCCGTCCTCGAGCGAGATCGTGCCCGGCTGCGTCGTGTCGTGGAAGTTCGCCTGGTGCCCCGCGAGGTGGGGCGACCAGCCGCCGTGCAGGTCGTAGCCCTGCATGTTGCCGTAGTCGAGGTAGTCGAAGATCGTCGGGGCGTCCCAGCCGGCGTCCACCACGGTCGGGCTGACCGGGATGTACGCGGACAGCAGGTAGTCCTAGCCCTGCGCCGCGCCGCGCTCGTCGAGCTGCCTGCGGAACTCCGCGAGCAGGGCCGTGAAGTTCGCCTTGTCGTTGACCGGGTCGACGTGGTTCTCCGGGTGCTGCGACCAGTCGGGCGCGCCGGGCCACTCCCAGTCCACGTCGATGCCGTCGAACAGGCCCGCGGCAGCGCCGGGGCCGCCGCGACCGTCGATCTCGGGCAGGTTGCCGTCGATGTAGAGGTCGAGGCACGACGCGACGAACCTCTCACGGCTCTCGGGCGTCGCCGCGGCCTTCGAGAAGTACTTCGACCACGTCCAGCCGCCGAGCGACATGAGGACCTTCGTGCCCGGGTACTGCTCCTTGAGCTTGCGGAGCTGGTTGAAGTTCCCGGCGAGCGCCTGGCCGGGCGCGTCGGCGACGCCGTCCACGGAGTCCTCGGCGCTCACGGCGCGCACGAAGTCCGCCTGGGCGTCACCCGCGCCGTCGTTGCCGCCCGGCTCGGGCGTGCTCGGCGCGTCGGCGAGGAAGCACGTGAGGTCGGTCGGGTGGATGTTGCCGAAGGCGTAGTTGACGTGGGTGACCTGCTCGGCCTGGCCGGAGACCACGAGGTCCTTGACGGTGTACCCGTAGTTCTCCGGCGCCCAGGACATGAAGTAGCCGACGTTGCGGTACCCGTTGATCGCCGCGTCGCCGTTGGGCGACGCGGTGGCGGTCGCCGTCGCGACGTCGGGGGTCGCGGCCGCGGTCGTCGCGGCGGCGACGCTCCCGGTCGCCACGAGCGCGAGCGCGGCGAGAGCGGCGGCGGCACGCGTCGGGCGTGCGCGCCGCGGGCTGGAGGAGCGAGGAACGTGCATCGAGGTCCTCTCGTGAGGCAGGGGCCGGTCGCCGCCCCCAACGGGCGTGCGGGGGCCCGGACGTCGTGGTCCGGGGCCGTGCGACCGGTGCTGACGGGAGCGACCGTAACCGCGCGACGACCGGTCCGGACCTACGCGTTCTCCACAGACTTCTCCCACCGGACAGCCTCCGCGTCCGGGGAGTTTCGTACGTACGGCACCTACGGGTTCGCTACGGGATCACCCGGACCTCGGGGCGATCAGGCCTCCAGGATCAGGGTGACCGGGCCGTCGTTGACGAGGTCGACCGCCATGTGCGCGCCGAAGCGCCCGGTGGCGACCTCGATCCCCCGCTCGCGCAGCCGCGCGACGACCGCGTCCACGAGCGGCTCCGCGACCGGGCCGGGCGCCGCGCCGTTCCACGACGGCCGCCGTCCCTTGCGCGTGTCCGCGTAGAGCGTGAACTGGCTGACGACGAGCACCGGCGCGACCTCGTCCAGGACCGACCGCTCCCCCGCGAGGATCCGGAGCTCGGCGATCTTGCGTGCGATCGTCTCGACCTGCGCGTCGCCGTCGTCGTGCGTGACGCCGACGAGCGCGAGGAGACCCGGCCGGTCGATCGCACCGACGACCTCCGCGCTGCCGTCCTCGCCGACGACGCTCACGCTCGCGCGCGTCACGCGCTGCACGACGGCCCTCACGGGTGTCCCTCCGCGCCGTCCAGCACCGCGCGCACCGCCCCGACGGGCCGACCCGCGCCCAGCACCGGGGCGTCGCCCAGCGCGGCGAGCGCGACGTCGTCGGCCCCGTCCACGTCGAGGGCCCCGAGCCGGCGCAGCGCCTCCGCCAGCACCGGCGGCCGGGGGCGCGACGCGCCGTCGAGCACCTTGAACGCGAGCGACCGGCCGTCGGGCAGCCCCGCGCCGTACACGCCGTCGGCGCCGTCCTTCGCCACGAGCCCCGGCACGGCGCGCATCGCGAGCGTCGCGTCACGTCCCGTGCCGCCGACCATCTCCGGGAACGCCGCCATCGCGCGCGCGACCTGCGCCTCGGGCGAGCGCGGGTCGCGCTCGGGCGCCGCGGCGAGCCGGCCGAACGCGCGGGCCAGCCCGCGCACGGTCGTCGAGAAGAGCGGCGCGCCGCAGCCGTCGACCGTCACGTGCTCGACGGCCTGGCCCGTCGCCTCCGCGACGGCCTCGCGGACCGCGACCTGCAGCGGGTGGTCGGCCTCCAGGTAGCCGGTCGTGCCCCAGCCCACCGCGACGCACGTCGCGAGCATCGCCGCGTGCTTGCCCGAGCAGTTCTGCGTGATCGACGACGGCCCGTTCCCCTCGACCTGCCACGCGAACGCGGCGGGCGGGTGCAGCGGCATGTCCGGGGTGTTGCGCAGCGCGGACTCGTCGAGGCCCGCGCTCGCGAGGATCTCGCGCACGCCCGCGAGGTGCTCGCGCTCCCCGTTGTGGCTCGCGGCGGCGAGCGCGAGCAGGCGCGGCGGGAGCACGAGGCCGTGCCGCAGCATCGCGACCGCCTGGAACGGCTTGACGCTCGACCGCGGCCAGATCACCGCGTCGGGGTCGCCGCGCTCGAGGAGGGGGGTCCCGTCCGCGTCGAGGAGCACGAGGTGACCCGTGTGGACCGACTCGACGACGTCGCCGCGCACGACCTGGGCGAGCGGCTCGGCGCCGCGCTCGACCCCCTCGCGGACCGACGTCACGCGCGCGCTCACCAGCCGCCCGGGCGGCCGGACGACCCGTTGCCCCGGCCGTTGCCGTACGGCTGCAGGCGCGGGCGCACGTCCACGAGGTAGACGATCGCCGCGACGACGGCGACGAGGCCGAGGAACCCGAGGTTGGGCCCGCCGATCGGCAGCGACAGGAACCCGAGCGCCGCCGCGACCGCGAGGATCGCGAGCCAGATCGGCTTCGTGAGCTTGCCCTCGGCCGTGAACGCCCCCGCCGGACGGCGGATCGCGTCGACGAGCGCGAAGAGCTGCGTGCCGAACACGACGAGCGTGAGGGCGAGGTAGACGATCCACTGCAGCGACCCGATGATTCCCACGGGCACGAGCCTACGGTCTGGCCAGGGGCCACGGCACCACGCGCAGGCCCGCCGCGCGGGCGGCGGTCACCACGTGCGGGTCCCAGGCGGCGACGAGCGTGTCGTCGTGCGCGACGGCGAGCGCGCTCGCCACGTGCAGCGCGTCGTTGCTCCGCAGCGCGCCGGACGCGGCGAGGCGGGCCGCGCGGTCGACGACGTCCGCGGAGACCTCGACCACGTGCAGCGCGGGGCGCAGCGCGTCCCACGTGGCGAGCGCCCGCGCGTGACCGGGGCCGTCGACGACCCCGGCCCGCGCCCCCGCCGCGAGGGCGGCACGCAGCTCGACGTCGGCGACGCGGCTCGTCACGACGACGTCCGCGCGGTTCCACAGGCGGCTCGCGAGCGCCGAGCCCGCCTCGGGGACGCAGAGCTTCACGAGCGCGCTCGCGTCGAAGTAGACCAGGGCCATCGGCGGGCCCTCAGCGCCGGATGCGGCGCACGAGCGCCGCGACGCCGCCGCGGGAGGCGCGCGACCCGTCGGTCGACCGCGCGCCGTCGGGGGCGCTCGCCCGGGCGACGTCCGCGGCGGCGGGGACCGCGTGGACGGGCCGTTCTCCCGCCGGCGGCACGAGCACGCCGTCACGCACGAGCTCGGTGACGAGGTCCGCCGTCGCGACGCCCGTCAGCCGCGCCACGGGGACGCCGCGCTCCGTGATGACGACCTCCTCGCCCTCCCTGGCCCGCTCGATCCACGACTTGAGCTCGGCGCGCAGGGCGCT
Source organism: Cellulosimicrobium composti (assembly GCF_010287905.1). Lineage (NCBI taxonomy): Bacteria > Bacillati > Actinomycetota > Actinomycetes > Micrococcales > Promicromonosporaceae > Cellulosimicrobium > Cellulosimicrobium composti. The sequence continues at coordinate 50,045 of NZ_JAAFAN010000007.1, read as the reverse complement.
GACGGGGACCTCCATGCCCCGACCGTACCGGCCCGGGGCGCCGCTGTGCAGGGTGAAGATCGTCCGGTTTCGCACCGGACGGGCGCGGCGTCCGCGGCGGCACCGCGCGGGCGCGTCAGAGCTCGGGGAGCGCGGCGCGCGCCTGCTCCGGCGTGGCGCCCGCCGCCTCCAGGAGGTCGACGACCGGGGAGCGCACGAGCAGGACGAGCGACTGCACCTGCCAGTCGCCGGCGCCGAGCACGTGCGGGTCCGCGGCGCGCGCGACCTCGAGCAGCACCTCGCGCGTGACGGCCGGGTCCCGGCCCGACCCGACGGCCTCCGCGAGCACGTGGACGCCCGCGCCGAGGCGGGCCACGAGGTCGGCGAGCGCGGACAGGTCGCGCTCCTCGGGCCCGGTCGCGACCGGCACGCAACGGCGCGCGAGGACCCGCACGCTGCGCATCGCGCGGTCCGCGAGCACGGCCTGCCGCTCGAGCACGCCCAGCTCCTCCCGGTGGCGGAGCCCGGCGGCGCTGACGCGCGCGAGCTCGCGCGCCGACGACGCGGACGACTGCCACTCCTCGAGCGCACCTTCGGACGCACGGCCCTTGACGAGCGCCGCGTCGAGGTCGCCGCGCTCGCGCGAGCGCAGCCCGCGCGCGAGCACGTCGAGCACCTCGGCGAGCTCCGTCATGGCCTCCGCGCCGAGCAGGCGCGGCCGACGGCGCGGGTCGCCGGGCGTGAGGGCCGCGACCGCGAACGCGACCGCGCCGCCCACGAGCGCGTCCGTCCAGCGGCCCAGCGGCCCGCCGGACTGCGCGACGGGCAGCGCGACGATGACGATGGCCTGCACGCCCGCCTGCGTCGTGAGCATCGCGCCGCGGTCGATGAACCGCGCCGCGAGCGCGGAGACCGCGACGACGACGGCGATCTGCCACCAGCCGGAGCCGATCGCGTGGACGACGACGTCGCCGAGGCCGACGCCGATCGCGACGCCCACCGCGACCTCGGCGACGCGGCGCAGCTGCCGGTCGGGGCTGAACCCCAGGCAGATCCACGCCGCGACCGGGGCGAAGAACGGGGCGGCATGCCCGAGCCCGTACCTCGCGATCCCGTAGGCGATGCCGGCCGCGGCGGCCGCCAGGAGGACGGGGACGAGCGCGGCGCGCACACGAGAGCCGCCCTGGCGCACGCGCGCACGCAGCAGCAGCCGGCGCCACGCCGTCCGGGCGACGTCGACCGCACCGGGGCCGACCGCCGGACCGTGCGCCGACCCGGACGTCACAGCATGCTCGTCGGCGCGCCCTCGCCGCGCGGGGTGATGCCCCGGGCGACGGGGCCCCGCGGCGCGGGACGGTCCGCCGAGACGCCCTCCCCGGGCACGACGACCTCCTGGGCGGCGGAGATCGCACCGCCGTCGCAGTCGACGAGCAGCTCCGCGTCCTCGGGCACGCTCCGCTTGAGCACGGCGAGCGCGATCGGCCCGAGCTCGTGGTGGCGCGCGACCGACGTCACGGTCCCCACGGCGCGGCCGTCGAGCGTCACCTCGGCGCCGGCCACCGGCAGCAGGTGCCCGGACCCGTCGAGGTGCAGCATGACGACCCGGCGCGGCGGGCGGCCGAGGTTGTGCACGCGCGCGATGGTCTCCTGCCCGCGGTAGCAGCCCTTGTGCAGGTGGACCGCCGTGCGCAGCCAGTCGGTCTCGTGCGGGATCGAGCGGTGGTCGACCTCGGACGCGAGGCGCGGGCGCCACGCCTCCACGCGCGCGGCCTCGCTCGCCCACGTGCCCACGAGCCGCCACCCGGCGCCCTCGCGCGCGGCGACGGCGTCGGCCAGCTGGTCGCGCGGCACGAGCACGAGGCGCCACGGGCGCTCGCGCCCGGGGTGCTCGTCCTCCGGCGGCCCGTAGCGCGTCCCGCCGCCGGTGACGCGCGGCCAGGGGTCGCGCCACGTCACGGGCTCGCCCTCGGCCCCCTCGGCGTCGACCGGCTCGCCCAGCGCGGCCCAGTCGTCGGTCGCGTCGGCGATCTCGACGCGCAGCATGAACTTCATGCGGTCGAGCCACGCGGCGAGGTCGGCGGCGTGCGAGCGCTCGGTGACGAGCCACGTCGTCGAGCCGTCGTCGACGACGGCCGCGGCGTGCTCGACGTGTCCCTGCGGCGACAGCACGAGGAGCTCCGTCGACGTGCGCGGGGCGAGGGCCGTGAGGTCCTGCGACGTGATGGAGTGCAGCCAGCTCAGGCGGTCCGGACCCGTGACGGTCACGACGCCGAGGTGCGACTGGTCGACGACGGCGCCGCCCGTCCGCAGGGCGCGCTGCTCGCCCGTGGGGTCGCCGTAGTGCCACGCGACGCCCTCGTCGGGGCCCGTCGCGGGGACGGCGCCGTGGCGGGACAGGAGCGGGCTGGTGTAACCGGTGGTCACGGGTGGTCCTCCTTCGTCGGCGCGTCCGGGTCCGGCGGGCCTCTCCCGGCCCGCGCGGTCCGTCGTCAGGCCGTCGGGCGCCGGCTCAGCTTCGCGGACGCGTACGACTGCAACGGCTCACCGAAGGCCGCCAATTCCCACACCCACAGGAGCTGGCCCTCGACGTACCCGTAGAGGCGCTTCGACGCCGTGACCTCCGACGCGGTGGACGTGCGCGCGATGAGGTCGCTCGCGAGGTCCACCCGGCCGTTGCCGACCGCGCCGAGGTACACCGACACGCGGCCTGCGGGGTCGGCGATCAGCACCTCGAGGGGGTGACGGTCGTCCTCGAGCCCCTCGGGCCGGTCCGTCGAGACGCGCCAGTAGCCGGTCTCGGTCGACCAGACCGGCGCGTCGGCCGCGGCGGCGTCCAGCGTCGCCGCGTCCCGCTCGGGCCACTCCCCCTCGTCGGGGACGGTCTCCGGGACGTCGGCCTCGAGGACCCGCAACGTCGAGCGGTAGCGCAGGTAGGGGCCGCCGTCGTGGTCGAACTCGACGTCGTGGACGAACGGCGTCTCCTCGACGCCCGGGTACTTGACGACCCCCTCGCCGCGCCAGCTCCCGACGAGCCAGGCGAGCGGGTAGACCTCGGGCGCGAGGCCCTCGGGGAACTCGAACGGCATCAGCGACCACCTCTCGGAGTCGGGCGACGCGACGAGCCCGGGCGGGGCAGCGCCCCGCGCGGGGTCAGCGCTGGCCCTTGTAGAGCTTGTAGACGACGTACCCCGCGAACCACGTGATGGTGACGGTCGCCGCGATGAGCAGGCCGAGGAAGATCAGCTCGAGAGTGTGCGGACTCATGCCGCCGATCCTACCGGCCGGCCGGGGCGCGCACGCCGCGGCCGCCGGGCGCCCGTCGCGCGGCGCTACGCTCGGCGCGTGACCGACGTCGTGGACCCCCGCGTGACCGCCCGCCCCCGCTCGCTCGTCGTCAAGGCGACGTCCGGGCTCGACCGGCCCGAGGCCGCGAACCAGGCGTTCACCGTCGCGGCGGCCGCGGTCGCGGCGGGCGTCGAGGTGAGCGTGTGGCTCACGGGCGAGGCCGCCTGGTTCGGTGTGCCGGGCCGCGCGGCCGAGCTCGAGCTCGAGCACGCGGCCCCGCTGCCCGACCTCCTGGACGCCGTGCTCGCGGCCGGGACGCTCACGGTGTGCACGCAGTGCGCCGCACGGCGCGGCATCACGGCGGACGACGTGCTGCCCGGCGTGCGGATCGCGGGCGCGGCCGTGTTCGTCGAGGAGGCGCTGCGCGAGGGCGCGCAGGCGCTCGTCTACTGACCGGCCCTCGCTGACCGGGCGCCTCTGCCCGACCGCCGACCGGCCGTGCGCGTCAGCGCGCGGGGGCGACCCGGCGCAGGAGCAGGTAGAGCTCGCAGCCGAGGCACAGCCCGAACGCGGCGTTGAGCACGGCGGCGACGAGCGCCAGCACGGCCGCGACCGGCACCGCCGCCGCGACGCCCAGCAGGCCCAGCACCACGCCCGCGCCGGTGATGACGAGGCCCACGGCCTGCGCGAAGCGCGGCGGGCGCGGGTCCTCGCGCTCCGCCGTCGGGCCGATGCGCGGGAGGAGGACCGTCCGGTAGACCCACGCCTGCCACGTGCCCTGGGCGCCGCGCACGGCACCGAGCAGGAAGCTCGCGGCGACGACCGCGAGGAGCACGAGCGCGGCGGTCGACGTCCACAGCAGGATGACGACCGCGAGCAGGAGCGCCGTGATGCCCGCGCCCGCGCGCGGACCGCGCGGGTCGATGCCGGCGGGCGCGTCGCCCGGTCCGGCGGCGGTCTCCGGGCGGCCTGCCTCGTCGCTCATGCGGTCTCCTCGGGTCGGCGCCGTCGGGGGACGGCTGCGGTCAGGCGCGCACGCCCGCCGGGACCGTCTCCGGGCCCTCGCCCACGGCGAGCGCCGCGAGCGCCTGGGCGCGGTTCATCCCCCCGCTCGCGCGGGCGACCTCACGGCCCCGCGCGTCGAGCACGAGGACGGTCGGCGTGCGCAGTATGCCGAATGCTCGCACCAGGTCGAGGTGGTCGTCGACGTCCATCTCACGATGCGTCACGTCGGGGTGCGACGCGCTCACCTCGCCGAGCACGCGGGCCGTGGCGCGGCACGGCGCGCACAGCTCCGCCGAGAACTGGACGAACGTGCGGCGCTCGCCGAGGTCGACGCCGTGCGCCGCCCAGTCGACGACGGCGCCCGCGGCGTCGTCCGGCTCGCCGCGCGCGGAGCGGACGACGCCCTGGCGGCGCCGCCACCACGCGCCGAGCACGACGGTCGCGAGCAGCGTCGCGAGCAGGAGGAGCGCGGGGAGCGCGACCCGCGTCATCCCACGATCACCCGCCCCACGACGAAGATCAGCGTCCCGCCGACGGCGACGGGCAGCGCGGTGGCCGAGAACGCGCCGAGCCGGCCGCGCAGCTCGGGGAGCTGGTCGAACAGCGCGTGCAGCGACGCGACGAGGAGGCCCGCGACGACGCCCGACCACACGCCGCTGAGCAGGTCGAGGTCCGGCATCACGTAGCCGACGGCCCCGCCCGCGACGACGGCGAGACCGAGCGTGAGCGCGGCGTTCGTCCACCCGCCGAGCGGCAGGGCCGACACCGCGGACGCCACGGCGAGCGCGACCGCGCACGTGACGACGAGGGACTCGCCGGCGTCCGTGCGGCCGGTCGCGATCCAGCCCGCGCACGACACCGCGACGACGATCCCGCTCACCGTGCCGATCAGCGACTCGACGAGGCGCGGGCGCCCGTCGCGCCGCAGGAGCTCGGCGACGAACGCGAGGACCACGGCGAGCGCGAGCACGACGGGCAGGTGGCGCAGCGCGGGCTCGCCGTGCGTCGCGGCGGTCGCACCGACGGCACCGAGACCGGCGATCGCGACGACGACGCGCGTCCCGCCGTGGACGGGCACGTCGAGGAGCCGCGGCCACCCGATCGCGACGACCAGCGCGAGCGCGCCCGACGCCGCGGCGAGCGCGAGGGGTCCGAAGAAGGCGGCGACGGCGACGCCCGCCGCGAGGCATGCCGTGACCACGGCACGGGTCGAGAGGTCCACGCGGTCAGCGCCCCGTTCGGGGGTCGCGGTGGGGCGTCGGGTCGTGCAGCACGCCTCAGAGTGTCGCAGAGTCTCGCGCGGGGCCGCTCCCCGGTCAGGGTCCGCGGGCCCGCCGAGGGCGGTGGGACGCGCGGCGCGCGGCGCCACCTCGCGCCGGCCGTGAGACGTTCGGCCACGGCGCGCCCGGCACGCGATACGGTAACCATCCACGGGCCGAGACCGTGGCCGATGTCGTGGCGAGCCCCCGCAGAGGCCCCGTCCGGCCCGGTCGCCACGCGTCGACGCCCCGGGCGCCGCCCGCGCCCCGCGACCCGGAAGGAGGTGCCGGATGGCCGACCTGCTCATCCTCACCCCCGCGACAGGCGGTTCCGTCGAGGTGCTGCCCGCTCTCGGCCTGCTCTCGCACCGGATCCGGGTCCTGCCCATGGAGCCCTCGGCCCTCGTCGACGCGCCGGACTCCGACGTCGTGCTGCTCGACGCGCGGCGCGACCTCGTCGCGGCCCGCACCACGTGCCGTCTCCTGCACGCGACCGGCCTGACCGTCCCGCTCGTGCTCGTCCTCACCGAGGGCGGGCTCACCGTCGTCACCGCGGAGTGGGGCGCGGACGACCTGCTGCTCGAGGGCGCCGGCCCCGCGGAGGTCGAGGCCCGCCTGCGGCTCGTCGTCGAGCGCTCGGCGCGCGGCCCCGCGGACGACGGCCCGCAGGAGATCGCGGCCGGCGAGCTCGCGATCGACGCGAGCGGCTACACCGCGCGCCTGCGCGGGCGGCCCATCGACCTCACGTACAAGGAGTTCGAGCTCCTCAAGTACCTCGTCCAGCACCCGGGCCGCGTGTTCACGCGCGCCCAGCTCCTCCAGGAGGTCTGGGGCTACGACTACTACGGCGGCACCCGCACGGTCGACGTCCACGTGCGCCGCCTGCGCGCGAAGCTCGGGCCCGAGCACGAGCAGCTCATCGGGACCGTGCGCAACGTCGGGTACCGCTTCGACCCGCCCAAGGACCGTCGCCCGGCCGACGAGGCGGCCCAGGCCGACGCCGGGTCGGCAGGCTCGTCCGCCGACGGCAGCACGGGGACACCGGTAGGTTCGTCCGGGTGACGCACGACCCCTCCGACTTCACCTCCGCCCTGCCCGACGGGCCGTGGCGGCACGAGTTCATCCCGGCCAACGGCGCGCGCTTCCACGTGGCCCTCGCGGGGCCCGAGGACCGGGGCGTGCGCGACCCGGGCCCGCCGCTCGTCGTGCTGCTCCACTCGTTCCCGCAGTTCTGGTGGGCGTGGCGCCACCAGGTCGAGCCGCTCGCCGCGGCCGGCTACCGGGTCGCCGCGATGGACGTGCGCGGCGTCGGCGCGTCCGACAAGCCGCCGATCGGCTACGACGCCCCCACGCGCACGCGCGACATCGCCGGGGTGATCCGCTCGCTTGGGTCCGGGCGCGCCGTCGTCGTCGGGCACGGCACGGGCGGCAGCCTCGCGTGGTCGATGGCCGCGCTCCAGCCCGCCGTCACGGCGGGCGTGGCCGCGTTCTCCGCACCCCACCCCGCACGCCTGCACACGTCCGCGCGCCGCCTGCTGACGCCCGCCGCGGCGCGCCAGCTCGCGTTCTACCAGGTGCCGACCCTGCCCGAGCGCGCGCTCGTGCGCGGCGACCTCGTGGCCGAGGTGCTCGCGACGGGCGCCGCGACGCCCTTCGCCCCCGATGTCGTCGACACCTACCGCACCGTCATGCGGATCCCGTTCGCGGCGCACACCGCGATGGAGTCCTTGCGCTGGGCCGTGCGCTCGACGCCCCGGCCGGACGGGCGCCGCTACCTCGCCGCGCTCCGCCGCCCGGTCGACGTGCCCGCGCTCCAGGTCCACGCGGGGCGCGACGGCCTCCTGCGGCGCGATCTCGCCGACGCCGACGGCGCCGCGCTCGCGCGCGACTTCCGCTTCGAGGTGATCGACGACGCCGGGCACTTCCTGCCCGAGGAGGCTCCCGACGCGGTGACGGACCTCCTGCTCGACTGGCTCCCCCGGGTCGTCCAGGGCTGAGGGTCGGGGTCAGCTCGTCTTGACGAGCTTCGCCGCCTTGACCGGGTCGACCTCGCCGACACCGAACGACGGGCACCAGCGCGCGATGCTGCACGCGCCGCACGCAGGCTTGCGCGCGAAGCACACGCGGCGCCCGTGGAAGATCAGCCGGTGCGAGAGCATCGTCCACTCCGACTTCTCGATCAGGCCGCCGACGACCTGCTCGACCTTGACCGGGTCCTCCTCCGTGGTCCAGCCGAGACGGCGCACGAGGCGGCCGAAGTGCGTGTCCACGGTCAGCCCCGGCACGCCGAACGCGTTCCCGAGCACGACGTTCGCCGTCTTGCGGCCCACCCCGGGCAGCGTCACGAGGTCCTCCAGCCGCGGCGGCACCTCGCCGTCGAACCGCTCGACGAGCGCCTGGCCGATCCCGATCACGGACTGCGCCTTCGCGCGGAAGAAGCCCGTGGGGCGCAGGAGCTCCTCGAGCTCGGCACGGTCCGCCCCCGCGTACGCCGCGGCGTCGGGATAGCGCGCGAACAGCGCGGGCGTCGTGAGGTTCACGCGCTTGTCCGTCGTCTGCGCGGACAGGACCGTCGCGATCAGCAGCTCGAGCGGCGTGGTGAAGTCGAGCTCGCAGTGCGCGTCCGGGTACGTCGCCGCGAGCTCGCGGTTGGTGCGGCGCGCGCGGCGGACCAGTGCGAGGTGCGACTCGGGCCGCGGTGCCCGGGCGGGCTCGGTGGTGGTCACGGACCCACCGTAGCGGCCGCCCCCGACACCCGAGTTGCGGCCGTAGGGCAGACTTGTCCTGGACCATTCTTCGAGGACGAGACGATAGGACACCCCGCGTGGACGACGACGTTGTGCTCTCCGCCCCCCTGTTCGCGACCATGGACGCGGACGAGACGCGCACCCTCTTCGAGTCGATGCAGCAGATCGAGCTCTCCCGGGGCGACGTGCTGTTCCGCGAGGGCGAGCCGGGCGACCGCCTCTACGTCATCGCGAGCGGCAAGATCAAGCTGGGCCGCCGCTCCAACGACGGCCGCGAGAACCTCCTGTCGATCCTCGGCCCGGGCGAGATGTTCGGCGAGCTCTCGCTGTTCGACCCTGGCCCCCGCACCGCGACCGCGAGCTCCGTGGCCGACTCCGTGATCTACGAGCTCGGCCACGACCAGCTCGTCGAGTGGATCGAGAAGCACCCGAGCGTCGCCAAGCACCTGCTCAACGCGCTCGCCCGGCGCCTGCGCCGCACGAACGAGACGCTCGCGGACCTCGTCTTCTCCGACGTGCCCGGTCGCGTCGCCAAGGCGCTGCTCGACCTGTCGACCCGCTTCGGCGAGGAGACCGAGGAGGGCATCCGCGTCGCGCACGACCTCACGCAGGAGGAGCTCGCGCAGCTCGTCGGCGCGTCGCGCGAGACCGTGAACAAGGCGCTCGCCGACTTCGCGACGCGCGGCTGGGTCCGCCGCGAGGGCCGCGCGGTCGTCCTGCTCGACCTCGACCGCCTGGAGCGCCGCGCGCGCTGACACCGCCTCGACGACGACGGGGTGGGGGGGGGGGGGGCGGGGGGGGGGGGGGCCCCCCCCCCGGGGGGGGGGGGGGGGGGGGGGCGCGCGCCCCCCGCCCCCCCCCCCCCCCCCCCCCCCGGGCGGGGGGGGGCCCCCCCCCCGCGCCCCCCCCCCCCCCACCCCGTTCTCGTCCGGGACGGGCCGCGCTACGACGCGAGCTCGACGACGATCTCCACCTCGACGGGGGCGTCGAGCGGCAGGACCGCGACGCCGACGGCGCTGCGCGCGTGCACGCCCGCCTCGCCGAGCACGTCGCCGAGCAGCTCGCTCGCGCCGTTGATCACGCCGGGCTGACCGGTGAACGACGGGTCGCTCGCGACGAACCCGACCACCTTGACGACGCGCGCGACCTGGTCGAGGTCGCCGACGACGTCGTGCACCGCCGCGAGGGCGTTGAGCGCGCACTGCCGCGCGAGGCCCGCCGCGACGTCGGGGGCGACGAGCCCCTCGCCCTCGCCGACCTTGCCGGTCGCGGGCAGCGCGCCGTCGACGAACGGGAGCTGGCCCGACGTGTGCACGTACCGGCCCGACCGCAGCGCGGGCACGTAGGCCGCGACGGGCGCCGCGACCGCCGGGAGCTCGAGGCCGAGCTCGGCGAGCCGCGCGGCGACCCTCCCGGAACCCACTACTTCTCCCCGGTCGGGCGCTTCAGGTAGGCGACGAGACCGTTGCCGTCGGGCCCGGTCACCACCTGCACGAGCTCCCAGCCGTCGGCGCCCCACTGGTCGAGGACGGCCTTGGTGTTGTGGATGATGAGGGGGATGGTCGCGTACTCCCACGTGGTTGCCATGGGGCGAGCGTAGTCCGCCGCCGGACCCCGCGCCGCAGCCGGTGGGACCGTCCGGTGGCACGCCGCCTCGGGATGCTCACACAACGTGCACACCCCCACGAGGCGCATCCCCGGGCCCCTCCCAGGGTCGCTCCCGTAGGGTTGTCACCATGGCTTCCCCTGTGCGTCCTCGCGGTCGGCAGATCAACGCGTACCAGCTCGTCGCGCTCCTCCTGGCGTTCGTGCTGGTCTCCGGCGTGGGCGGCGTGCTCGCCGCGGGGCTGTTCGTGCCGTTCGCCGCCGGGGCGAACACCGCGACCGACACCGCGGTCGAGGTGTTCGACGAGCTCCCCGCCGACCTCGAGCCGGGCCCGCTGTCCGAGCAGTCGCGCATCTACGCGAACGACGGCACGACGCGGCTCGCGACGTTCTACACCGAGAACCGCATCGTCGTGCCGCTGGACCAGGTCTCCGACGCGATGAAGAACGCGGTCATCGCGATCGAGGACAAGCGCTTCTGGGAGCACGGCGGGGTCGACGTCGAGGGCATCCCACGCGCGTTCGTCAACAACCTCACGGGCGGCTCCACGCAGGGCGCCTCGACGCTCACGCAGCAGTACGTGAAGAACGTGCTCATCGAGCAGGCGGTGCGCGACGACGACGTCATGGCGCAGCACGAGGCGAAGGCCGACACGCTCGGGCGCAAGGCCCGCGAGGCGAAGCTCGCCATCTCGCTCGAGAAGAAGATGACGAAGGAGGAGATCCTCCAGGGGTACCTCAACATCGCGCAGTTCGGCCGCTCCGTCTACGGCGTCGAGACCGCGGCGCGGCACTACTTCAACACGACCGCGGCCGAGCTCGACTACATCCAGGCCGCGACGATCGCGGGCATCACCAAGGCCCCGGGCAAGTACGACCCGAGCGTCGACCCCGAGCTGGCGCAGTCGCGCCGCAACACCGTGCTCCTCACGATGTACCAGCAGGGGTACATCACCAAGGAGGAGTACGACACGGGCTGGAAGACGCCGATCGGCGACACGCTGAACATCCAGCCGCTCGAGGCGGGCTGCCAGGCCGCCGGCGGCGCCGCGTTCTTCTGCGACTACGTCACCAAGATCATCATGTCCGACCCGGTGTTCGGGGAGACGAAGGCGGACCGCGAGGCGCGTCTGTACCGCGGCGGCCTCGACATCTACACGACGCTCGACCCGGCCATGCAGGCGGCGGCCCAGCAGCACGCGGCCGCGGCCGTCCCGGCCGACGACCCGAGCCGGCTCGAGGACGCGATCGTGTCCGTCGAGCCCGGCACGGGCAAGATCCTCGCGATGGCGCAGAACCGCGCGTACGACGCCACGCAGGACCCGGCGCCCAACACGACGGCCGTGAACTACAGCACCGACGAGGCGCACGGCGGCTCGCGCGGCTTCTCCCCCGGCTCGACGTGGAAGCCGTTCCTCCTCACGCAGTGGCTCAAGGAGGGGCACTCGCTGTACGAGACGGTCAGCGCCAACAAGCGCACGTGGACGCTCGGCCGCGACTTCCACGGCAGCTGCATCCGCTTCGGCGACGAGCAGTGGACGCCGGCGAACTCCGACGGCCCGGGCACCGGCTCGATGTCGGTCCTCAAGGCGACGTACAACTCGGTCAACACCGCGTACACGACCATGGCGAGCAAGCTCGACATGTGCGGCGTCGCCGACACGGCGAAGTCGGCGGGCTTCACGCCGTCGATGATCAAGGACGAGGGCGACGTGCACATCAACCCCTCGATGATCCTCGGCACGCAGAACTCGTCGCCGTTGCACATGGCCGCCGCGTACGCGACGTTCGCCTCGGGCGGCACGTACTGCAAGCCGATCGCGATCACGAAGGTCCTCGACGCCGACGGCCAGGAGCTCCCCGTCCCGTCCGCGGACTGCCGGGAGAACGCCGTCGACCCGGCCATCGCGAACACCGTCACCTACGCGCTGCAGCAGGTGCTCACCCAGGGCTCGGGTCGGGGCAACAGCCTCGCCGACGGCCGTCCCGCGGCCGGCAAGACGGGCACGGCGAACCTCAACAAGCACACCTGGTTCATCGGCTACACGCCGCAGGTGTCGACGGCGGTGTGGATCGGCAACGCGGAGAGCGACGTCGAGATGAGCATGCGCACGACGGGCCGCCCCTTCACGATCAACGGCACGTCCCGCTCGTACTGGTACGGCTCGAGCCTCGCCGCACCGACCTGGCGCGACTACATGAACCAGGTCCTCGCCGGCAAGCCCGCACCCGGCTTCGCCGCCCCGGACTGGAACCGGGTCAACGCGCCCGCCCCGCCGCCGCGCTCGCCCGAGAACCCGGGCGACGGCGGTGGTGACGGCCCGGGCGACGGCGGCGGTCGGGAGAACGGCGGCCCGGGCGGCGGTGGTCCGGGCGGCGGCGGTGACGACGAGGCCGACGGCGGCGGTCGCGGCGACCGTGGCGACCGCGGCGACGGCGGGGGCCGCGACGGTCTCGCCGACTGGCTCGACTCCCTCGGCGCCGGGGGGAACGGCTGAGCGCCGCGGGCGCGCGCCGGGCCCTGCGCGGCCTCGGCGCGCTCGCCGCGGTCGGGGCGGCAGGCGTCGCGTACGCGCACGTCGAGACGAAGCTCTTCACGGTCCGCGAGGCCACCGTCCCGGTCCTGCCGCCCGGGTCGCACGACCTGCGCGTGCTGCACGTGTCGGACCTCCACCTCATCCCGTCCCAGCGGCGCAAGATCGAGTGGGTCCGCTCGCTCGCCGAGCTCGAGCCGGACCTCGTCGTCGACACCGGGGACAACCTCGCGCACGTCGACTCCCTCGCTCCCCTGCTGCACGCGCTCGAGCCGCTGCTCGCGGTCCCCGGCGCCTTCGTCATGGGGTCGAACGACTACTACGCGCCGGTGCCCAAGAACCCCGCGCGCTACCTCCTGCCGGACGCCCGCGTGCCGTTCGCGAGCGAGGCGCGCCTCCTCCCGGCGGGCGAGCTCGCCACCGCGATGCGCGACGCCGGGTGGGTCGACCTCACGAACCGTCGTGACGCGCTGCGCGTGGGCGGTGTCCGCCTCGACCTCGTCGGCGTGGACGACCCGCACCTCGACCGGGACGTGTTCCCCGCCCCTGAGCCCGCGGGCTCGGCCACGGACGAGCCCGTGCTCCGCGTCGGCGTCACCCACGCGCCCTACCGACGCGTGCTGGACTCCATGCACGACGACGGCGCGGACCTCGTCCTCGCGGGCCACACCCACGGCGGCCAGCTCTGCGTGCCCGGCTTCGGCGCGCTCGTGACGAACTGCGACATCGACCGCCGCCGCGCGAAGGGCCTGCACGGCTGGCCCGGCGCCCGCCCCGACGCCCCGGGCGGCGACGCGTCGACGTGGCTGCACGTCTCCGCCGGCGCCGGGACGTCGCCGTACGCGCAGGTGCGGTTCGCCTGCCGGCCCGAGGCCACGCTGCTCACGCTCACGGCGTGCTGAGCCTCGCGGCGTGCCCGCGTCGTTCGGCCCGCGTCGGACGGCCCGCGACGGGCGGATCGGCGCCGCGGACGCGGGTGTCGCCGGGGTCACGCGGATCGAGTTTCGTCGCACGGCACTTCGTCGGCTATTCTGGGCAGGCTTCCGACGCGGAAGACGAGGTCTACTCGTCGACCACCAGCGGACGGAGCAACCGGGGTGTGGCGCAGCTTGGTAGCGCGCTTCGTTCGGGACGAAGAGGTCGCAGGTTCAAATCCTGTCACCCCGACCAGCCGAAAGGCCCTCTGACCAGCGGAAACGCTGGCGTCGGAGGGCCTTTCGCTTTGCCTCGAGCGCCACGCGACCGGGGTGCTTCATTAACTGCTTCATTACGCCCCTGGACCCCGGCGCGTCTTGACGGTCTGCGGCGGACCGCTGGCGCGAGTTGGAGCATCCTCACCTCCAGGCAACGAGGGCTCGATCGTCCGCGACGATCGAGCCCTCATCCCCGGATGCTACGTCTGTCACCCGCCATCGTCCGCCTGCCGTAACTGGCCGTTCCCCGGCATCTGGAACAGCGGGTCCATGTGCCACTCGGGTCCGCCGGCTCGGGCAAGACCAAGACGATCGCGTGGCTGAGCCACCGCCTGATCCGCCACATGGACGCCGACTCGAAGTCGACGTTCGACTCCGTCATCGTCGTCACCGACCGGCAGGTCCTCGACGAGAACATCCGCCACGACATGAACCTCGTGCAGTCCAACCAGGGCCTGGTCGTGACCGTGGGGGAGAAGAAGTCGCAGGCGAAGTCCCCGCAGCTCAAGAAGGCGCTGCTGGAGGGCGACCACATCGTCACCTGCACCCTCCAGACCTTCCCCGAGGTCATGAAGCTGATCGAGGACACCGAAGAGCTGCGCGGCCGGCATTGGGCCGTCGTCGCCGACGAGGCTCACTCATCGCAGTCGGGGTCCGCTGCGCGACAGCTGAAGGAGCTCCTGGCCGACGTCGAGCTGGACGAGGACGAGGAGATCAGCGCTGACGACCTGCTGACCGCCAAAGACTCGGCCATCGCCGACTCAAGCAACATCACGTTCGTGGCGCTCACGGCCACGCCGAAGGCGAAGACACTGCGCCTGTTCGGCACCGAGCGCGACGGGCGCTGGGAGGCGTTCGACACCTACACGATGGCCCAGGCGATCGAGGAGGGCTTCATCCTCGACGTGCTGACCAACTACTCCACCTACGACATGTTCCTGCGGGTCAAGAACACCCTGGAGAGCGGCGAGGACGAGCAGATCCAGGTCAACACCGGCGAGGCTGTCTCCGCCATCGTCCGGTTCGCCGTGCTCCACCCGACCGCCATCGCGCAGAAGGTGCGCGTCGTCGTCGAGCACTTCCGGCGCAACGTGATGGGGATGCTCGGCGGAGAAGCGAAGGCCATGGTCGTGACCAGCTCGCGCATGGAGGCGCTGAACTGGTCGCGCAAGATGAACGAGTACATCGCCTCCCAGGGCTACGACGACATGAGCACGCTGGTTGCGTTGTCCGGCACACTGAAGGACGAGGCGGGCGAGGACGTCACCGAGATCTCGGTGAACGGCCACAGCGACGTGGCCCGGGCCTTCCGCGAGGAGGGGATCTACAAAGTCCTCATCGTCGCTAGCAAGTTCCAGACCGGGTTCGACGAACCGCGGCTCATGGCAATGTACGTCGACAAGAAGCTGACCGGCGTCGCCACGGTGCAGACGCTGTCGCGGCTCAACCGGATCTACCCGGGCAAGACCGCGCCGATGGTCGTCGACTTCCGCAACACCCCGGCCAGCGTCCAGAAGGACTTCCAGCTTTACTACTCCGACGCCCACGTCGACGGCGACGTCGACCCGAACGCGCTGTACACGCTCGGCGAGCGCATGGACACGGCGGGGCTGTACGGCCAGGCGGACATGGACGCCGTAGCCGACGCGTTCCTGGCCGACGCCGGCGGCGAGGCGATCGCGAAGGCGCTCGCCCCGGTCAAGAACAACTGGACGGCCCAGTGGCGCGAGGCCCGGCTGACGAAGGACAAGGTCAAGCGCGAGGCGCTCGAGCAGTTCCGCGCCGACGTGCTCGGCTACCGCAACGCTTGGCAGTTCCTCAGCCAGATCGTCGACTACCAGGACCCCGAGCTGCACCGAAGGGCGATCTTGGCGACGCTGCTCGCGCGCAACCTGCACGTCGACGGGAACGAGTACGACGACAGCTACCTCGAGGGCGTCCAGCTCTCTGGAGTGAAGCTGGTGCCGTCGGCGATCAACGAGGACCACTCGCTGACCGAGGGCAGCACCGACGGGATCAGGCTGCCGGAGTTCGAGGGCGAGCGCCGAGGGTTGGGAACGCCCGTCAAGGGTCCGCTGGACGAGGCCATCGAGCGGGTCAACGAGATGTTCAAGGCCAACGGCGTGGACGTGAACCCCGGCAGCGTCGCGGGCTTCATCACGACCTTCTGGGGTTCCTCGACGCCAACGAGGAGGCCGTGGCGATGGCGCAGAACAACACGGTTGCCCAGCTGAAGGCCTCGCAGGGATTCAGCAACGCCGTCGGCCTCGCGGTGCTCAAGACCTGTCAGGAGTCGCAGGAGATCCAGTCGTACATGACCGACCCGGCGTTCATCGCGGAGATCTCGAACATCGCGGCCGAGGCCCTGCACCAGCAGCACCACCGCGAACGAGGATCCGGGGGCGATCCCGAGGCGGAAGCCTGATGAGCACCGAGGAGCCGCCGGCCCCGCTGTTCGGAGCGATCATCCGCGAGGCCCGCAAGAAGCGCGGCTGGTCGCAGGAGGAGCTCGGGCAGGCGCCGGGCTGTCCCGCCCGACCATCGCGCGGGTCGAGTCGGACAACGACGTCAGCACCGCGACGATCGGCAAGATCGCCCGCGCGCTGGGCCTGACCCTGGAGCTGACGGAGCGTGGCTGATCCGGATCTGTCGGAGGAGCGGCGTAGCGTCGAGATCGCCCACGGGTCGGACGTAGGGCATCGGCAGATGCATGGCCCCGAACGCGGCCAACGACAGGAAGCAGAGCCCTAGATGTTGCGGGTCGTGACGTTGGTGACGCGGGGCCGGGTGTGAGGAAGGGGTAGGCCCGGCGGCAGGATGGAAGTGCGACCAACCGTCTTGCCGAGAAGTGGCCTACCCGTTCATGACCCACGCTAACGCTCCGCTGACCCCTCCCGGCCGCCTGCGCCTGATCGAGCGCTGCCGGTCGCGCCCGGTCGCGCACGTCGCGGCCGGTGTCTCACGGGCCTGCTTGTCGAAGTGGAAGAACCGCTACGACCGGCTCGGCGAGGCCGGTCTGCCCGACCGGGCCAGCGTCCCGCACACCTCACCGACCCAGACCCCCGCGCAGGTCGTTGAGCGCATCGAGGAGCTGCGCCGCGAGCACAAGTGGTCCGCGACCAGGCTCGCGCTCGAGCTCGCCGGTGAGGGCCACCGCGTCTCGACCCGAACGGTAGGTCGCTGGTTCGAGCGCCTCGGGATCAACCGGCGCCGTCACCTGGACCCCGGCGGGTCCTACAACCGGCGTGCGGGGCGGATCACGGCCCGCTACCCGGGCCACATGGTCAACCTGGACGTCAAGAAGGTCGGGCGCATCCCCGACGGTGGAGGATGGCGAGCTCACGGGCGCGGCTCGGCCCAGCACAAGGCCACCGTGCGGGCCAAGACCGCCGGCACGCGGGCCGGATACGTCTACCTGCACTCCGCCATCGACGGGTTCTCCCGCCTGGCCTACACCGAGCACCTTCCCGACGAGAAGGCCGCCACCACCATCGGGTTCTTCTGCCGCGCCAGAGCGTTCTTCGCCCCGCACGGCATCAACCGGCTCGTGCGCGTGATCACCGACAACGGTGCCAACTACCGCGCCAGCGCCTTCGGGCGCACCGTGGCCGCCTTCGCTTCTCGACATCCTCGCGGACCTTGATCTCCGCCTCGTACCGCTCGGCCAGGCTCTTCGAGTGCAGCTCCATCTCGGTCGACTTCGACTCGAGTGAGTGCTTCAGCGCGTCGCGCTCCTTCTCGACCGTCGCGACGGCGGACTGGACCTCGAGAGTCTTCTCGGTCTCGGCGCCCTTCAGCCGAGCCGCGAGTTCGGCGATCTCCGCGTCCTTCGCCGCGCCCCTCGGTGAGCTCGCGGTCGGCCTGGAGGTGCTGCGTCCTCATCGCGGTCTCTAGCTGGTCCTTGGCCCTGGCCAGTTCGGCCTTGAGCCGCCCGCGCTCGCGGTCGCTCTCGGCCTTCGCCAGCTCGACCTCGAGCTTTTTCTGCGCGGAGGCGTTCCGAAGCTCACCCTGGAGCTCTAGGATCCTCGCGTCGAGCTTGGCGCGCTCGGTTTCGGCCTCCTGGGCAGCCTTGGCGGTCGCCACCTCGAGGGCGGCCTCCTTCTCCTTCGCGGCGAGTGCGAGACGCTCGGCGAGGTCGCGCTGGAACTCCTCGTTGCGAACCTGGTCGACGATCTGGGCGTAGCCCGCCTCGTCGATGCTGAACTGCTGCCCGCAGCTGGGGCACTTGATCTCGTGGGTGGAGCCGGCGGTCTGGACATTGGCGGTGGACAAGCTGTGCTCGTGAGCCGACGGGCTCATGGCGTTGTTGCTCAAGGCTGTTCTCTCCCATGGTGTGGTGTGGACGGGTGGCATGAGGCCGGTGCTGGCAAAGGATCGCGTGCCCACGGGAACGTGTTCAGGCGGCCCGCCCGAGTGCCAGAGTGGCGGGAGCGGCGGTCAGAGGGCGGTCGGCGAGGTCGACCAGAGCGACGCTCGCGGCACGCGGGGTGTGGCCCGAGCGGCGCAGCGCCGAGATGGTGTCGTGCTGGCTCGTCAGGTGCCAGCCCTTGTACTCGCACTCGTACGTCCGGACGACGGTCCGCTCGCGGGTGCTGGCCTGGTTCAGGTGGTGCATGGCGTGCGTCGCCTGGACCTTGTCGCGGTAGCGACGCTTGCTGCACCAGCGAGAGTCCGAGGAAGGCCTGGCGGCCTTCGGAGCACGCCGCGAATTCGGGCGACGAGACTCGCGTGTCGCGGCCTGCGTCGCAGCGATACGGCGCAGCTCCTCCTCGAGGGAGAAGTTGCTCGCGACCGAGGCCGGCGTGACGGTGGGGTTCGTGTCGGTCGACATTTGCTGCACTCCTATCCGTTCGTGATCCGCCGTCGTTCGCGGCGGCATGACAAGAGTGCGGGCGCCGGACGACAACGAGGCCGAGCCGGGTACCCGGGTATCCCGGGGGCAGCAGCAAGGCGCGGGATAGGCAACGCTGGCGACGTCGGGGAGGGGTGTAGGACGGTGCAGCCCTGAGGCAGAATCTCGTTACCCGAACTCGAGTCCGGCCAGTGGAGAGCCGACGCGAGATCAGGAGACCAATGACGTCAGGCAGGCGGGAGGCGAAGATGGCACAGGGCGGTTGGTCCGCTACGGCTGTCCTCCAGGTCGGCGATGTGGTGAGCGAACGTTGGCTCATCGACACCGAGAGCGAGGTGACCATCGGCCGCTCGCCGCGCGCAGGCCTGCGGTCGCCGTCGGAGAACGGCCACGTTCCCCGCGAGCTCGCCCGGCTCAAGCACTTTCCGATCGGATGGATGCTGGCGAACTCCGGCAACACCGTAGGAGGGACCAAGGCGCCGGTCCGTGTTCGGGGCCCTTACATCGAGAACGCCGAAGGGGCCGAATTCGCCCCGAACTCGATGATCATCCTTCAGAAGGGTGAGTGGACCCTCGAATGGGACCTGCCAATCCGTACCGTCCTGACGTTGACTCCCTTGTCGGAAAGCTCGGACACGGTCGATCTCGCCGTGGCGCGCGATCGTGCCCACGGCACGTCCGGGAACCAGACGCTCCGCGCCTCACCGGTTTCGCTGACACCGGTGCAGCGCACACGCATGGCAGCCCTGTTCGCCTATCTCATCCGTGATGGGAGCCCGCCGGAGAACAGGTATCGCGCTGCCGCCGATCTTCTCGGCGAATCGGTCGAGCAGGTGAAGTCCACGGCACGAAGGTTCAGCGCAAGATCAACGACGACCCATTCCGGAAGCACGCGCCAAAGGTCAACGGGGTCGACGAGCTCGGAAGGCACTTGGTCCGGCTCTCGAGAACCATCGGCGAAGACGATCTCGAAGACGCCGGCAGAAACGCGACACCGCCCGTCCAGTTCCCGAGCGACTCCCATGACGACCCTGCGGACTGACGGTGCATGCCCCCGCCGGAAACCGGTAGAGTCACTGGCTGTTGACACGATGATCGTGCAACCCTGGAAGGACGTGAGTTGAGCTCCACCGAGGCGATGGACGCCGCAGCCAAAGCCCTGGTCGCACAGGGCTTCGAGACCTACCGGGACGACGCCGGGATCCGGCCGCAGCTCCTCGCTCACCATCCCGTCAAGGGTGTGGTGGCCCTCGACTACGCGACCGACAACGGCGCCAGTGTTCAGCTGAATAGAAAGCTCGAACTTCTCCGCGAGGAGGTGCCTGCAATCCGGCGCGTTGCGATCGAGCGTCGCGTCGTCGACGCGCGAGCGCAGGCCACCGATCGCAGAACGGTGTCGGTCACCGACGCGCGCACGGGAGCGTGGGCGGCGGCGCTGCGTCATCGCCCTATCGACGACCAGGTCGCGGACGGCATCCGCGCCGCGTTCGCGCCGACTGCCGAGGTACCGATTCCGCGGCGCGACAATCTCTCCGACCGCAACGCGGGTGCGCGCGTCAAGGCGCGGCTGCGGCTCGA
The DNA here is from genome assembly GCF_010287905.1 of Cellulosimicrobium composti. Classification (NCBI taxonomy): domain Bacteria; kingdom Bacillati; phylum Actinomycetota; class Actinomycetes; order Micrococcales; family Promicromonosporaceae; genus Cellulosimicrobium; species Cellulosimicrobium composti. The sequence continues at coordinate 30,008 of NZ_JAAFAN010000007.1, read as the reverse complement.
TGCCGACCAGGCGAAGGCCGTGGAGGGGGCGACCAGCGAGGTGGGTGTCGTCGAGGGACCGCCCGGCAGCGGAAAGACGATCGTCTTGGCTGCCCGGGCCCGAAAGCTCGCGCGCGAGAACCCGGGCTGGCGGATCCAGTTCCTCTGCTACAACCGCATGCTCGTCCCCTACCTGCGCGATCTCGTCAGCCCCTACCCCAATATCGAGGTCTCGACGTTCGCGAGGTTCGCGGCCTCCCTGGACCACCGCGTGGACATGCGCGACCCCGCGAGGGCCGCATCCGATGCGGCCCGCGCGGTAGCGGCCCTGCGGCTCTCACCTGCGGTCGACGCCGTGATGGTGGACGAAGCCCAGGACTTCTGGCTTCCCTGGCTCCAGGTGGCAATTGCCGCGGTGCGCCGGGGACGGGGCGGAGTGTTGCTCGCCGGAGACTCGAAGCAGTCGCTCTATCGCTATGAGAGCGGCATCGACGAGCTCAAGTCATGGCTTGACGACTTCGAGGTCTTCGAGCTCGACCGGGCCTACCGGTCAACGAAGCAGATCCTCGAGGTCACGTCTGCGCTCAGCGACCAGAGCGTGGTCCGTGGCCTGGCGACCGCGTTCGACGGCCCCCCGGTCGATCTGATCTATTCGCACGACAAGGCCGGCCAAGGTGACGCCGTCGCGAACGACATCGCGATGCTGGTCAAGCACGAGCAGGTCGAGTACCAGAACATCGGCGTCCTGGTCACCCGCAAGTTTCTGGTCGGCACGGTCGCCGAGGCACTGAAACGCCGCGGAATCCCTTTCGAAGTCATGTGGGCCAACAAGGCCGGGGAGCTCGACCTGCGCGATCCGACCGTCAAGGTCATGACGGTTCACTCGGCGAAGGGGATCGACTTCGACATCGTCTTCCTCGTCGGTCTGGAGAACCTGCCGGACGGTTCGAGCGACGAGGACGTTCAACAGGGCCGTACCGGCTATGTCGGCATGACCCGTGCCAAGGACCGGCTCGTCATTACCTATTCGCGCGATAACGCCTACCTGGAACGGATTCGCCACGTTGACATGGAGACCCTCAACCGCTGGATGTGGCCGGATGACTTTGTGCTGGAGGCCTGATCATGGCTGAGATTCGCTTGATGGGTGAGTACGTCGGTCCGGGTGAGCGCAAGACCGCGGAGCGATTGGCCGCGGACCTCCCGGACCCTTGGGTCATCTACGTCGGCCGCAAGCTGGCCGGGTCGAACAAGGACGACGTCGATTTTATCGTCGTCGGCCAGAAGTTCATCTTCACGCTCGAAGAGAAGCACTGGGGCCCGACGATAATTGTCGATGACGTCTACTGGCATGTGAAGGGCGATCGCCGGCACTCGCCTGTCTCCCAGATTGCCGCGGTCTCCCGAAAACTCGCCGGTCTCCTAAAGGACAAGGTCGACGGCTACAAGTCTCTCAAAGGCAAGCGCGTTCTCGCCGGCGTCGTCTTGAGCTACGACGGCGTGAAGGTCCTGTCCGGGCGAAACTTCGACCAGTCCGAGCGCGTGTGGACGCTGCCATACGCCGCCGAAGAAATGGTTGCCCTCGAGCAGCGAGAACCCACTACGCTCGGCGCGACGAGGCCCGTTCTCCTACAGTATCTCGACGGCCTTTCCCCTGCCGAGAAGCGTGATCGGATCGGGGACTACAAGGTCATCGGGCAGATTCCGGCCGCGGGGAACGAGAAGGCGTTCGAAGCTCGCGCGCCGATCACCGGCGAGTCGGTGATCCTCAAGTGCTACCCGGTCGAGCAGCTCAAGCAACTCGGCGATCCGCGGGAGTACCTCCTGCGCGAGTACAAGGCGATCAACGCCGTCGCGGACCTGGGGAGAACATGGCGAGCGCTGCAACCGTTCGAGAGCGCTCCGCATGGCTTCTTCGTCGTCCCCGTTATTCCGCCGGCGAACAGCTGGACGCTGTGGAGAGACGTTCAGAGCCTCACGACCCCCCGCGACGGTAGGCTGATCGGCGTCGAGGACGCCACCCGGGTCGTTCGCAGTGCCTTCGAGGCGCTCAAGGACGTCCATGAGGCGGGTCTCGTGCACAGGGCCCTGCACCCCCAGAGGATCTGGCTGAGCAAGAACCGGCTCGTCAAGTTCAGTGACTTCCACCTCGCGAAGCTCACCGGCCAGCAGACCATCTACACGTGGGCCGACTACGACATCAGCGAGGGCTACCGCGCGCCGGAGGCAGCGAGCGACGTTGGGCTCGCTACGGCCCCCTCGGACGTCTTCAGCCTCGTCCTGTCTCTCTCGGCCTGGCTGCTCGGTACCGACGTCACGGACATGAAGCTGGACGACGTCCGCACCGCGCTGACCGGCATCTATCCCTGGTCCGAGGGACTGATCACCGGCCTCGACGGCGCAGCGTCGAACCGTCCCACCGCGGGGGAGATGGCGGAGAAGATCGCGCTGCCCGCGTCACCACCGCCACCGCCCCCGACGGCCGACTCCCTCGAGGATTTCCGCGTCGGTGGTGTCGTCCGCGGCCGGTACGAGATCCGCGCCAGCCTCGGCTCCGGGGGCTTCGCGCGGACCTGGGAGGTGTACGACAGGAACGCCGAGCTCACGCGCGTACTGAAGCAGTTCCACGAGCTCGTCCCCGAGCACGTGAGGGCCGAGTTCAAGGCCGCCGACGAGCTCGTGCACGAGAAGTGCGGGCGCGTCTATGACATTCAGCTCGCCCAGGCGCCCGCCTACCTCGTGTCCGAGTACGTGGAGGGTGAGAGCCTCGCCGAGCCGGGGATCGACCGGAGCGTTGCCGAGATCCGGACGACCGCCCTGGACGTCCTCGACGCTCTGGAGTACATCCACGGAAAGGAGCGTGTCCATGGTGACGTCACGCCCTCGAACATCATCGAGAAGAGCAACGGCAGCGCGAAGCTGATCGACTTCGGTCTCTCGTCGGCGATCGGCCTCCGTCCGACGGGATGGAACCCGATGTTCGCCGCGCCTGAGGTCCGGCGTGACGGCAGGGTGTCGCCCGCCGCGGACATCTTCGGGTTCGCCGCCTCGATGGCGTACGCGATGCTGGGCCGGCATCCCATCACCGTCGACGGCGACCAGGTCCGTTCCCTCCCGCCCACCGAGGATGAGCGCGATGCCTGGGGAGAAGAGGGCGCTCTCCTCCTCGATGTGTTCTTCAAGGGCCTCGCCGAACAGCCCAGCGAGCGTCCCGAGTCCGCCGGCGCCTTCCGCGCGCTCGTGAACGGGGCGCGGCTCGTCCGCGGCGGCAGGTCGCTCGGCACCGATCGTGACGAGGCCGGCGAGGGCGAGCCGGGGGTCCAGTTCGTCCTGGCGCCGCAGATCAACCCCAGCGTCACCGCGATCCGGCGCCTCTATCGCGCGGCCACGGGTGGGAATGCAGGCAACCGTGGGCTCGACGACGCGTTCGCCAACCAGACCTACGTCGCGACGCTTCTCGACGTGCGCTTGGTGCCGCGGGTGCTCGCGAAGGAATTCGACGTCGTGCTCCTCAGCGGAAATCCGGGCGACGGCAAGACCTCCGTGCTCGTGAAGCTCGGGGAGGAGCTCCGGGCGCGAGGGGCACAGGACATCGACTCGGACGAGGCCGGCTGGACGCTCGAGCTCGAGGGGCACCGCTTCTACGCGATCTTCGATGCCAGCGAGTCCCACGGAGACATGAGCTCCGACGAGCTCGTCAACCGTGCCTTGCTCCCCGTGCTGGAGGGGGAGCCCGCCACGGCGCTGCTCGCCGTGAACGACGGCCGTCTGAACCAGTTCTTCATCGACAACAGCGACCTCTACGAACACTGGTGGTTCTCGATCGAGGACCAGATGAACGGCAAGCCATACGACGGGAGCGGGGCCGTCCTCATCGACCTCAAGAGGCGCACCCTCGCGGACACCGGTTCGGGCGACGGCCTGGGGCCTCGGGTCCTGGGCACCATCGTGGCCGATCCTCTGTGGGAGATCTGCGGCTCGTGCTCCGCGCAGACGAGCTGCCCCATCCTCGCCAATCGCAACCTTCTCGCGAACGAGGGGGCCGCGGCATTCGGGGAGCTTTTGCAGATCAGCCACCTGCGTCGTCGCCGGCGGGCCACTTTCCGTGACGTCCGCTCCGCCATCTCGTGGCTCATCACTGGGAACATGACCTGCCACGACGTTCACCGGTCGATCACGGACGGACAGAACCCGCTGTACCGGGAAACTTCGGCGACCTTCGACCTCGCGTTCTCCGAAGACTCAGGGGACTACCTCGTCCAGGAATGGGCGAGCCTCGATCCGTCGAGCGTCCCGGCCCCGGCAGTGGATCGTGCGTTCCGGGCAATGAAGGACGACTCGCGACTGGACTACGTGTCGAGCCCCGAGCATCTCGCACGTGCCATCTACTTCCGCCTCGACGCCGTCGTGCCGGGCGACGACATCGATGCCGGCGGCTTGCGGACCTTCCGGTACTTCGACGAGTTCATGGCGATGCTCAGGGACGGAGGATCGACGAAGGCCAGGGATCGCATTCTGCTCGGCATTAGCCGCCTCGCCGGAGCCTTTGGGTACGCGGAGCCGGGGCTGGCCATGAGCAGCGGCGCCGACGGCACCACGTGGGCCGTTCTCCACACGGTTCCTGAGGATGAGTTCCACGTCGAGGTTCCGACCGTCGACGGAGAGTTCGTCGAGACGATGCCCGATCAGCTTCTGCTCAGGCATGACAAGGGCGCCTCGCTCAACCTGACCCTCGATACCGCGGAGATCATCCTCCGGGCCGCGGACGGCGAGATCGTCAACGACGTCGGTGCCGACGCAACGCGGCAGGAGATCGACAGCTTCGTGAACCAGCTGAAGCGCCGCCCGTCCCAGTCGGCCCAGATCGTCGACTCGTCCGGTTCGGTCACGGTCGCGCGGATCCGTAGCGGAGCGATCGAGATGGAGCCTGCACAGTGAAGATCGCCCTCCCTAAGGAGCTCAACACCCTCGTGACGCCCACCGTGATCCCGGTCGAGCTGAACGACACCGACATCGACCGCATGCTGACGCGGATCCTCGAGATGGCCGTCAAACGCGGTCTGTACGCCAGCTCCCGCGTCGACACGAAGGCGTACGACAAGTACCTCCACGAACTGTGGGAGTCGGAGAACATCACCTGCACCGACCCCGGAGACGGGCTCGACGTTCTCGACGGGTGGATCCGCGCGTCGGTCCTGCGCGAGGAACGTGTGGGACTCCGGCGCGACACTGTGCAGATGGGTTACATCCGCCCGCTGACCATCGCGGCGTACCGGAGCGGCTTGCCCAAGACGACCTCCCGAAACCGCCGGGCAGATGCCCTCACCTACCAGAGCGTGTGGAGGGTGCTGGGCGGCGCGGACGCCGATACGGCACGGGTGAAGAAGCTTTTCGTCGACACGTTCGGTGCCGGCGTCGACCTGGGGGAGATGCCCTGGCACGCGCCCAGATACGACGGCGAGTCGATCGTGGACATCGACACGCTCCTCGCGCTGCGCTTTCTCGAGGGGTTCAGCGGAAGCCAGAACCCCAAGGACTCGGATCGCACGTTCCTATCACTCCCGGTACCGGCCGCGGTGGAACCCCTGGGGCACGATCTCGTGGCCTTCCTGAGGCAGTACGGCCCGGCGATGCCGGTGGCGGAAGCATTCACCCATGTCAGCGCCCTCATCGCACTGAGGCTGTTCCAGCTCCCGCTCGTCACGGCCCGCGTGCTGCGGTCCCTTCTCTCGGGGGGCACCGATGACACGCCGGCCGTCGAAATGTACTGCGACTTCGTCCGGCGCAAGGGAAGTCCCTCCGACGAGGTTTCGCGGCTCTGCGTCCAGCGGGACCTGGAGACCATGCGGACCTTCTTCCGGGACCGTGTTCTCGTTCGCGAACTGGACCGCGCCGCGGAGGCCGCCGGTCTCAGACCGCCGGCGGATGCAGACGCGGCCGAGCGGCTCCGGTGGGCCGCGAGCCTGAACGACCACGAAGGCATCAACTTCGGCCTCGGCTACTCGGTCCTCGGGAGCATCCGCGAAATGCAGACCGAGGGTACCGAGGAGCGCGAGTTCGTCGAGGGCGTGATCGCCGCCGAGGGGCTGCGCAACACCGACAGGCTCGCGGCCATCCTCGTCGAGGCGCTGCGCAAGCGGGGCCTGGAGAACCAGGTCAAGTGGTTCTACAGCACCGGCGGGATCGCGAAGTCGTACGGGATGCTGTCCGGGACTCTGCGTGCGCGGAGCACGTGGAGGTATGCCCCGTCGGACGAGGTGCTGACGACACTCCTGTGCCTCTGCTTCACCGACCAGGACGGGACCACGACTCACGGCAAGCTGCCGATTCGCGTCGTGCTGGAACGGCTTGAGTCGCGGTTCGGGATCCTCATCGACCGGGCACCGGCCGACTTCGACTCGGCGACGGCTCGCGCCGGCGCGCAGGAGAACTTCACCGCGTTCACCGGGCGCCTCAAGCTCCTGGGTTGTTTCCAGGGCCTCTCCGATGACTTCAGTGCCCAGTACGTGACGAGACCCAGAGACGTGGTCTCTGCGAAGGAGATCGATCAGTGAGCGCCGAAACCGGCACCCGGATTCTCGTCGACGGCCTGGCCACCGAGCTGTTCCGCCACATTGACGGCTCCGAACCGGGCCATTGCGTGCGGATCGACGGCGTCGACCTGAGCATCGCGGAGGACCTGGCCACGACCGTTGCCGGTCTTCTCGATGGCCAGGCCGACGTGTTCGTTTTGCGGTCAGACCCGCGGTTGGCGGATCTCGAGGTCGCCCCGGAGAAGGCGATCGAGCTCCGGAACCGGAAGCTTCGGGCGCTGCTTCTTCTGGTTCCCGCCGGGGAGGGCCACGCTGCGAGCTCGCTCGACAACTCGTTCGAGCGGATTGCGGTGGCCGACCTCTTCGACCGAGCCGAGCGGGCAGTTCGTGACTCCATTCCGGTCGAGGCGATTCGCGACCTGGCGTCCAGGCAGGCAAAGAGGTTGGGCACGAACAAGGAGGCCTGGCTGCGTCTCCTAGCGGAGCTCGCCGTCGATCCGACGTTCGAGTCCTTCGGCGCGAATCTCTGGCGGGTCGGCCTCGTCCCCGACCTGGGGGCGGACGTCGAGTCCCGGCTGGACCGTAACCGCCGTGCCGTCGAGGCGATCAGCCGTCCGTCGCGCCCCGCCGCGTCGATCGACGAACGTCTGACCAATGCCGGGCTCGAGGAAGGGAGCGGGCGCGTCCCGCTGCGGCAGTTCCTCGACCAGCTCGGAGCGGAGCTGTCCACTCCGAACCGCTGGGCCAAGGAACTCGCCGATCGCGGCCTGAGCTTCGACGGCTGGAAGTTCGCCGACACCGTCAGCCATGACCTGCAGTCCCTCGAGGTCGCCCCGTTCCAAAAGCCGGACGGAACGCTCGAACGCTCGAGCAAGCTCAAGCTCGGGAGCGACGGGCAGCTCCTTCTCGAGGTCTCCGAGGACAGCGGCGGCTCGCTCGTCGTCGTGTGGAAGACGTCGCCGGCGGTCGTCGACACCGTTGCCCGGTGGCGTATCGAGGTGCGCCAGCCGGAGGACCTCCGCGACTCGGAGTCGGAGCCGCTTGCCGTCGCCACCGTCAAGAACGCGGACGGCAAGCTCCGCCGTGCGACGGTCAAGGTCGAAGCGACGGCCGACGATCTCGACGCGGGGAACATGTTCGTCGCGTCGGTGACACCGCTGGGTCCCAACGGGGAAGAGATCGCACTCGACACCGGGGAGGAGGCCACCGCCGACAGCCAGTGGTTCCAGATCGCGATCAAGGACGCGCCCGACGCCAAGCTGCTGCGGCGGGCCGCCGTGAGCGTTCCCGAGGCCGCGCTCCACGCCGCGCTGTCGGGTCAGGACGACCTCCGCGAAGACTTCGTCATGTGGGACCTCGCAGGAGGGGTCTTCGGCCTGCGCCTCGGCAACCGCCGATCGATTCAGGTGCGCGTGAGCGAGATCCTGGTGCGCCTCCAACACGACGCCCTCAAAGAGCCGTCCGCCCCGAAGCACCATGTCCTGGACGGGGCCTACGGCGCTCCCCTAGACCTGAACACGGCATCCGATCCGCTGCCTCTGGTGCTCCCTCGTGCGCTCGCCAAGGCGCGTGCGGAGCTGTTCGACGCGATTAGCGCCGACAGCACCAGGAACACGGGCGAGTCGCTGGCGTGGGACGACGAAGTCCGCACCCTGGCCAAGACGTACGCGGCCACGTACAAGCGTGCCCTCGAGCAGGTGAGCGGCGACGGTTTGCGCGACCTCCTCCTGCTGGACACCGTCACGATCCGGGTCAAGCGCGCCAACCGAACCGTCGAAGCCGCGGTGGTCCTCCCCATCCACCCGCTGAGGATCAACTGGATCGGCGATCACGACGAGCTCCTTCGTTCCTGGGCGCATGAGCTCGTCGACATCACGTCGGCGGCCGCGCGGTCGGCCTCGCTCGATGCCACCCTCCTGGCCCAGATCGTGCCCGCGAACCTGCCCTTTACCGTCCTCGACGCCGACGGGAACGTCGCGGTCTACGCCGAGGAACTGACCTTCGGCTCGGGCCTCTACCTCGTGCCTGGTGACCTCGACCGCGACAGCGGGGCCGAATCCGTGTGCACGGTACTGGGACTCGACCGCGCATCGTCGACGCTGCGGGCGTCGTCGGATCTCGTCGCCGAACGTATCCGGGCGTATGAGCTTGCACATCAGCCCGGCGAGGCCCTTCGAGCGCTTGCGGTCAACCCGGGTTCGGGAGAGCTCATCGCCGGCGCTCTGGCGCACGACGTCAGCGCGGAGCGGGCCGGCGGCGACGACGACGTCGAGCCGCACCGGCTCGAGGTCGTCGCCTATTCGGACAGCGCGGCCTATGTGAAGCCGGTGCCGTCGCTGGTCGACCTGCAGACCACCCTTCGCAGCCGGAAGACCGGCCGGGAGAGTAACCACCTCACCCCGACCCTCTCGCTGAGTGTCCGGGCCCTCGATGCCGTGGCGACGGACCGTTCGCGGGCACATCTCGCGTTCGTCCAAGACGTCTACGAGCCCACGGTGGACTTCCAGACGGCACAGGAACGAAAGCCCGCTCTGGAGGGCCTGCTCGTTCCGATCGTGACCGACGCGGTCGAACCGTCCGGCGACGCGAAGGTCTGGGCCAGCTATCCCGCGCTGGGGCCCGCCACCGGCGGGACGGAGTCCGATCTCCATGTCGTGCACCGGACCCACCAGCGGGCGATCGCCCGTGAGCAGACCGGGCCGGACGGCACCGTTCCGACGGTCACCGTCACCCTGGACGAGCGCCGCCAGGAGATCGTGAGGCAGGTGCACGAGCGTGCCGACTGGGTCATCGGCCTGGACCGCTACATCGGTGCCGACCTGTTCGGGAACGATCTCCTCGACAGGCCGTACATCCTTGATTATGCGCCCGACTTCGTCGAAGGCATCGGCGACCGGCTGACGGTGACAACCACCCATCGCGCGGAGGTCGAAATGCTGCTCGACCGGGCGATGACAGAGCTCGGTCTGGCGAATGTGGACCAGTCCGTCGGCAAGGTTCTCGAAACATTGTCCCTCGTCTCAGGACGACTCGCGTTGCGCCTCCTGCGCGACAATTCGCAAGCCCGTGAAGCGGTCTCACTGGCCGCCCTCATGGTGTATCTCAAGGCACGGGGCCAGCTCGACGACGTGATCGTCGTGCCGGTGGACGCCCACCAGGAGATCTTCGGTGCTGCCCTGCGCGACGCAGGAGAAGCCCGGCGGTGCGATCTTCTGCTCGTCCGGATCGGCCAGCGTTCGTTCAAGATCGAGTGCGTGGAGGTTAAGGCCCGCAAGGAGGCCCATCTCCCGGAGAACCTCGCCGAACGCATCGTGGCGCAGGTCGAAGACACTCGCCGGCTGCTCGCGTCTCGATTTTTCTCGGACCCGCCCCGCGTCGACTCGGATCTCCAGCGCGCCCGGCTCGCGAGCCTTCTCCACTATTACGCGGACCGGTCGCACGCCAACGGCATTATCGCCGCCGAGCGCATCGCCGACATCCATCGGTACATCGACCGGGTCAGCGAGAACCGCGAGAACGCGGTCATCACCACCCAGGGCTACGTCATCAGCATGGAGGGAGACCACGGGTTCAAGCGCAAGTACAACGACACTCCCATGACCGTCATCTCGGGCGGGGCGCTCACCAGCGTCGGTTTCACGACGCTCGCCGCGCAGGTCGGTACTGCAGTCGACGTCCCCCGCGTCGAGAGCCCGACGCAAGCCGACGACGAGCATGAGGGAGCCGGGGCGGGGTCGGCTCCTGACCCGGCGAAGCCTGACGGGACGCTTCCTGAGCCGACAGGAACCGTGGCTGTGTCCGAGGCCGAAGAGCCTGCCGTCAGGTTTGCGGGCCAAGCCTCCGAGGGGACGCGCTCTGGAACCGAGGTCCGGGTGGAGCTCGGCCAGGACGCGACAGGCGCGGAGGCCGGATGGACGGTGAGCACGAAGGGTAGCCCGCACGCATTCATCCTCGGAATTCCGGGTCAGGGCAAGTCCGTGACGACGCGGAAGATTATCCGTGACTTCTCCTCGGGCGGTCTACCGTCGCTCGTTTTCGATTTCCACGGTGACATGGCTGCCGACCCGCCCGAAGGCGCAAAGGTGCTCGACGCGGCGGTCGGCCTCCCGTTTAGCCCCTTCGAGCCCGACGTCCAGCCGGGACGTCCGATCAACACTAACGCGATGGAGATCGCCGAGATCCTGGCGCACGTCGCTGGGCTCGGCGACATCCAACGTGACCACGTCTACAACGCGCTGCGGCAGGCATACGCGGAACACGGATGGTCGGGGCTGACGCAATCAGAATCGGTCCCGACCATGGACGACTTCGTCGAGGCGCTGACCAACGTCGAATCCCAGCAAGCCGGGAGAAACGCGGTCGCACGCCTGCGGGCCTTTACCGATTTTGGCCTGTTCGGCCCGAGGGATGGCGAAGGATTCGACATCCTCAATTCCAACCGGGACGGCCTGGTCGTCGATATCAGCAGATTGACGGAAGAGGTCCAGAGGGTGGCGGCCTCGTTCATCCTGCGAAAGGTTTACCGCGAGATGTTCCGGTGGGAGCAGGATGGCACGATGAAGCTCGCCGTGGTGCTCGACGAGGCGCATCGCATGGCTCGTGACGTCACGCTCCCAAAGATCATGAAGGAAGGCCGCAAGTACGGGGCGGGCGTCATCGTTGCGAGCCAGAACGTCGATGATTTCCACGCCGATGTACTCGGCAACGCCGGCACGAAGATCGTCTTCAGGACCAATTACCCGGCGTCGAGGAAGGTGAGCAACTTCCTCCGGGGACGCCGAGGGGCCGACCTCAGCCAGGAGATCGAGAGGCTAAACGTCGGGGTCGCGTACGTGTCGACACCGGAGTCCGCGCAAGCACGCAAGGTCTACATGTCGATGTGATCACTCAACGGAAGCGAGCGACTGCGGAAGCGCCTCGGGTCTCGTACGAAGACCGAGGCGATTCGCTGTTCGTCCGCGAAGGCTGACACCGAGACTCGACGAGGCGGCCCTGCTTCATTAACTGCTTCACGAAGCGACCGACCGCCAGCGGACCCCTGCCAACAGCCACGGGCGAAAACCCGCTGTCGAGCGTGCGTATTCGCAGGTCATTCTTGATTCGGGACGAAGAGGTCGCAGGTTCAAATCCTGTCACCCCGACCCTTGTGAGAGGCCCTCTGGCCGGCGGCAACGCCGGCCAGAGGGCCTCTTGCGTTCCCTCGTGATCCCAGTGCAGCGGCAGCGCCCGGAGGCAGGTCGGAGCGGGCGAGTAGTATCCGCGAGCATGCCCCTGAGCGCTGTCGACGTGGACCGGTTCCAGGACGCCGCGCCCCGGCTGACGGCGATCGCGTACCGCATGCTCGGCTCCGCGGGCGAGGCGGAGGACGCGGTGCAGGAGACGTTCCTGCGCTGGCAGGGCGCCGACGTCGGGCGGATCGAGGTGCCGGAGGCGTGGCTGACGAAGGTGCTCACGAACATCTGCCTCAACCAGCTCTCGTCGGCCCGGCGGCGGCGCGAGACGTACGTGGGGACGTGGCTCCCGGAGCCGCTGCTCGCCGGGGACCCGATGCTCGGTCCGGCGGACACGGCGGAGCAGCGCGAGTCGGTGTCGTACGCGGTGCTCGTGCTGCTGGAGCGGCTGTCGCCCCACGAGCGGGCGGTGTACGTGCTGCGCGAGGCGTTCGACCACTCGCACCGCGAGATCGCGGAGATGCTGGACGTCTCCGAGGCGTCGAGCCAGCAGACGTACCACCGTGCGAAGAAGCGCGTCGCGGAGGGCAAGGCGCGCACCGACATCGACGAGGCGGCTGCGCGGCAGATCGTCGAGGAGTTCCTCGCCGCGGCCACGAGCGGCCGCACGGAGCCGCTGGTGCGGCTGCTCACGCAGGACGCGTTCTCCGTGGGCGACGGCGGCGGCACGGTGCCCGCCCGGGCCGAGGGCTTCCTGGGCGCGACGGCGGTCGCGACGTTCCTGCGCGGCCTGTTCAAGCCGGGCGGGGCGACGCGGAACTACGTCGGCGCGGCGACCGAGGTGTACGCGACGACGGCGAACGGCGGCCCCGCCGTCGTGGCGGTCGCGGACGGCCGCGTCGTCGGGATCACGTGCCTCGAGGTCACCGCGGACGGCATCGCCGCGGTCCACAACCAGGTGAACCCCGACAAGCTCCAGCGCGCGACGGCGCAGTGGGCGGCCGCGAGGGGCGGCGTCGCGCCGCTCGCCGTCCTCTGACCCGTCCGGCACGGGTCGCCCGCTCCCCACCGAGCGGGTGTGATCGGCGTCACACCTCACCCCTGTCAGGAACCGGCCCGCTGCCCGGTTCAAGGGGCACGACCGCGCCGGACCGGCGCGGGCCCTCGCAGACAGGAGCAGGACCATGCAGCACCGCATCGTCGTCCTCGGTGGCGGCTACACCGGAACCGTCGCCGCCGGCCGTCTCGCCAAGCGGCTGCGCCGCGAGGACGCCTCCATCACGCTCGTGAACCCCGAGCCCGACTTCGTCGAGCGCGTGCGGCTGCACCAGCTCGCCGCGGGCCAGGACCTCACGCCCCGGCCGTTCGACGAGATCTTCGCCGGCACCGGCGTCGAGCTGCGGCTCGGCCGCGTGACGCACGTGGACGTCGACCGCAAGACCGTGACGACCACCGCGCCCGACGGGACCGGCAGCGACGTCGTCGAGTACGACACGCTCGTCTACGCGCTCGGGAGCGGCTGGGACGTCGACGGCGTCCCCGGCGTCGCGGAGCACGCGCACGACGTGTCGAGCCGTCCGGGCGCCCTGCGCCTGCGTGAGCGCCTGGCCGCGCTGGAGCCGGGCAGCCGCGTGGTCGTCGTCGGCGGTGGGCTGGCGGGCCTGGAGACGATGACCGAGGTCGCCGAGGCGCACCCGGGGCTCGACGTCGCGCTGGTCGCCCGCGGCTGCCTCGGCGACTGGCTCTCGGAGAAGGGCCGCGCCCACCTGCGTACGGTCGTCGACCGGCTCGGCATCACGGTCCACGAGCACGCGTCCGTCGCCGCCGTGGGGCGCCACAGCGTGACGACGGCCGGCGGCACCGTGCTGCCCACCGACGTCACCGTGTGGACCGCGGGCTTCGCCGTCCACCCGCTCGCCCGCGCCACCGCGCTCGAGACGACGGACCGCGGCCAGATCGTCGTGGACGCCACGATGCGGTCGGTGTCCCACCCCGACGTGTACGCCGTGGGCGACGCCGCGAGCGCGACGGGCCCGGGCGGCAAGCCGCTGCGCATGTCGTGCGCCTCGGGCACGCCCACCGCCTGGCAGGCGGCCGACGCCGTCGCCGCGCGGCTCAGCGGCGGCGAGGTCCCGCGCGTCGGCATCCGGTACGTGCAGCAGTGCATCTCGCTCGGGCGCTCGGACGGGCTGATCCAGTTCGTCACGGCGGACGACCGGTCGAAGGACCGCGCGCTCTCCGGCCGCGTGGCGGTGCTCTACAAGGAGCTCGTCACCCGCAGCGCCGTCTGGGCCGTAACCCACCCGACGATGGGCGTGCCGTCCCGGCGCCGCCGGGTGGTGCGGTCCGCCGCGCGGGCCGACGAGCCGGCGGGCGCGACCGCCCTCTGACCGCACGCCGGGCGCTGCGCGGGCGAACGCGCGAGACTGAGCCCATCGCCGTTCCCCAGGATCGCGGAGGTCGTCATGAGCGCCGGACGCCACGTCGTCGTCGGAGGCGGCCTCGCCGCCGCGAAGGCGGTCGAGACCCTCCGCGACGAGGGGTACGACGGCGGGCTCACCGTCGTCGCGCGCGAGCCGCACCACCCGTACGAGCGCCCGCCGCTGTCGAAGGACTACCTGCGCGGCGAGGTCGAGCGGGACTCCGTGTTCCCTCTCGCCGCGGGCTGGTACGCCGAGCACGACGTCGAGCTCCTCACCGGGACCGAGGCGACCGCGCTCGACCTCGGCGCGCGGAGCGTGACGCTCGACGACGGCCGGTCGCTGCCGTACGACAGGCTGTTGCTCGCCACCGGCTCCGACCCCCGGCGCATCCCGCTGCCGGGCGTCGACCTGGACGGCGTGCACGAGCTCCGCACGCTCGACGACTCCGAGTCCCTCGCCGCCGCGCTGCGCGCCGCCCACGAGGACGGTGAGGGTCGGCTGGCGATCGTCGGCGACGGGTGGATCGGGCTGGAGATCGCGGCGTCGGCCCGCACGATCGGCCTCGACGTCACCGTGATCGGTCTCGGCGCCCACCCGCTCGAGCGCGTGCTCGGGCCGGAGATGGGCGAGCTCTACGGCCAGGTCCACACCGACCACGGCGTCCACCTGCACCGCCGCGCCCAGGTCACGGGCATCTCCGGCGAGGGCGGCCGCGCGACCGGCGTCGACATCGCCGACGGCACGCACGTCGACGCCGACCTCGTGCTCGTCGCCGTCGGCGCGGTCCCGAACGTCGCGCTCGCCCGGGACGCGGGCCTCGCGCTCGACTCCACGACGGGCGGCGTCGTCGCCTCCGCGACGCTCCAGACGACCGATCCCGACGTCTTCGTCGCCGGCGACATCGCGAGCGTGCCGACCGCGCGGTACGGGCGGTCGGTCCGCGTCGAGCACTGGGCGACCGCGCTCAACCAGGGCCCGCACGCTGCGCGCGCGATGCTCGGCGCGACCGACCCCTACCCCGAGCTCCCCTACTTCTTCTCCGACCAGTACGACGTCGGCATGGAGTACCTCGGCTTCGTCGCGGGCCCGGACGCGTACGACGAGGTCGTCGTGTCCGGCTCCCTCCCCGACCGCGAGCTCGTGGCGTTCTGGGTCAAGGACGGCCGGGTCGAGGCCGGCATGGCCGTCAACGTCTGGGACCGCATGGAGGACGTCAAGGCCCTCATCCACCGCGAGGCCGTCGACCGCGCCGCGCTGGAGTCGTTCGTCGGCTGACTCCCCGTGCCCGACCATGCGGCTGCCGCCCGTCCCACTCTCCTGACGGGCGGCAACCGCATGTTCGGCGGGTCAGGGGAGCTCGCGCTGCTCCGGGCCCACGTACTCGCTCAGGGGGCGGATGAGGGCGTTGGCTGCGCGCTGCTCCATGACGTGCGCCGTCCAGCCGACGACGCGCGACGCGACGAACAGCGGCGTGAACATCGGGGTGTCGAAGCCCATGAGGTGGTACGCCGGTCCGGCCGGGTAGTCGAGGTTCGGCAGGATGCCCTTGCGCTCGGTCATCGCGGCCTCGAGCGCGGTGTACAGGTCGAGGAGGTCCTGGCGGCCGTAGTGCGCGACGAGGTCGTCGAGCGTCGCGCGCATCGTGGGCACGCGCGAGTCGCCGTGCTTGTAGACGCGGTGCCCGAAGCCCATGATCTTGCGCTTGTGCGCGAGCGCGTCGTCGAGCCACGCCGCGGCGCGGTCGGCGGTGCCGATCTCGGCGAACGTCGCCATGACGGCTTCGTTCGCGCCGCCGTGGAGCGGGCCCTTGAGCGCGCCGACGGCGCCGGTCACCGCGGAGTGCAGGTCGGACAGCGTGGACGTGATGACGCGCGCGGTGAACGTGGACGCGTTGAACGAGTGCTCGGCGTACAGCACCATCGACACCTCGAACGCACGCACGACGGCGGGCTCGGGCTCCTCGCCGAACGTCATCCACAGGAAGTTCTCGGCGTAGGTGAGGTCGTCGCGCGGGTCGACGATCTGCTGGCCGCGACGGCGGCGCTGGTCGAGCGCGACGACGGCGGGCAGCACGGCCCACAGGCGCAGCGCCTTCGCCTGCTCGGCCTCGGGCGAGGAGTCCTCGGCATCGGGGTCGTGCGCGCCGAGCTGGGAGATCGCGGTGCGGCACACGTCCATGGGGTGGCACGTCGTCGGGAGCTCGAGGATCGCGTTGCGGACGTTGCCCGGCAGGGCGCGGTGGGCGCGCTCGACGGCGGTCTGCTCGGCGAGCTGCTCGGGCGTGGGGAGCTCGCCGTGCCACAGGAGGTAGGCGACCTCCTCGAAGCTGCGGCGCGCGGCGAGGTCCTGGACCGGGTAGCCGCGGTAGAGCAGCGAGTTCGTCTCGGGGTTGACCTTGGAGATCGACGTGACGTCGACGACGACGCCGGCGAGTCCCCTGCGGATCTCGGGTGCGTCGGTGGCCGGGGCGGTGGGGGTGGTCATGCGGTCACTCCTTCGTGCAGCACGGGTCGCGGGGTGCCGGTGCCACGGCCGGGCGGAGCGGCCGCGGCACCGGTCGGTGGTCAGGGCCGGTAGGTGAAGATGCCCTCGTCGAACGTGTTGTAGGCGGCGTAGTCGAGCAGCTCGTAGAGGCGTGCCCGCGTCTGCATGCCCTCGACCTGCCCCGCCTGGGTGCCGGTCTCGGCGATCTCGTCGAGCGCCCGCTCGGTCGCGCCCATCGCGACGCGCAGGAGCGTCACGGGGTAGATGATCAGGCGGACGCCGGCGTCGCCGAGCTGGCGGCGCGTGAAGAGCTCGGACTTGCCGAACTCGGTCATGTTGGCGAGCACGGGGACGTCGACGGCGGACGCGACGGCCTCGAACTCCGACAGGTCCTTCATCGCCTCGGGGAAGATCGCGTCCGCGCCCGCGTCGACGAGCGCCTTGGCGCGGTCGATCGCGGCCCGGAGCCCGGCGTCGCCCGGGATCGTGCCGCGCACGTCGGTGCGCGCCATGATCAGGAAGCCGGGATCCCTGCGCGCGTCGGCGGCCGCGCGGACGCGCTTGGCCGCCTCGTCGAGACCGACGACCTCCTTGCCGTCGAGGTGGCCGCACCGCTTGGGGTTGACCTGGTCCTCGACGTGCGCGCCCGCGACGCCCGCGTCCTCGAGCGCCTGGACGGTGCGCGCGACGTTCATCGGCTCGCCGAACCCGGTGTCGGCGTCGACGAGCGCGGGCAGGTCGGTGACGCGCGCGATCTGCTGCGAGCGCCCCGCGACCTCGGTGAGGGTCGTCAGGCCGATGTCGGGCAGCCCGAGGTCCGCCGACAGCACGGCCCCGGACACGTACACGCCCTCGAAGCCCTTGTCCTGGATCAGGCGCGCGGAGAGCGGGTTGAACGCGCCCGGGAGCCGCAGCGGCTCCCCCGTCGTCGCCGCGGCGTCGAGCGCCGCGCGGAACGCGCGCCGCTTGTCCGACGGCGTCACCTGGCTGTACAGCATCAGCGCGCCTCCCCCTCGGTCGTCTCACGGGCCTCGTGCATGGTGAACCCGTCGCCCTCGAACTCACCGTGGGCGGGGGCGTCGTCGCGCCCGAGCTCGAAGAGCCCGGTCGGCGTCGGGACGGAGTCGAGCAGCCCGGGCCGCCCGACGATCGTCAGCTCGCGCACCTCGGCCGGCGTGAGCGACGGGAGGCGCTGCGCGAGGTCGAGGAAGCGCTCGATCTCGGCGTCCTCCAGGACGTCCGCGGCGAGCGTGCGGAACTTCTTCACGTACTGCTCGCGCCCGAACGGGCGCGCGCCGAGCGGGTGCGCGTCGGCGACGGCGATCTCGCGGACGAGGCGACCGCCGTCGGCGAGCTCGATCTCCACGCGCCCGCCGAACGCCTTCTCGGCCGGGTCGGTCGAGTGGTAACGGCGCGTCCACTCGGGGTCCTCGGCCGTGGTGACCTTCGCCCACAGCGCGACCGTGTCGGGGCGGCCCGCGCGCTCGGGGGTGTACGAGTCGACGTGGTGCCAGCCGCCGTCCTGCAGCGCGACCGCGAAGATGTATGGGATCGAGTGGTCGAGCGTCTCGCGCGACGCCGTGGGGTCGTACTTCTGCGGGTCGTTCGCGCCCGACCCGATGACGTAGTGCGTGTGGTGGCTCGTGTGGATGACGATGCTCGTCACGTTGTCGGGGTCGGCGAGCCACGGGTGCTCGTCGTGCAGCGCGCGGGCGAGGTCGATGAGCGCCTGCGACTGGTACTCCGCCGAGTGCTCCTTGGTGTACGTGTCGAGGATCGCGGTCTTCGGCTCCCCCGGTGCCGGGAGCACGACGTCGTACGACGCGTCCGGGCCGTCGAGCAGCCACGCGACGACGCCGTCCTCGCCCTCGTAGATCGGCTCGGGCGACGTCTGGCCGCGCATCGCGCGGTCGACGGCCTCGACCGCGACCTTGCCCGCGAACGCCGGGGCGTGCGCCTTCCACGTGGAGATCTGGCCCTTGCGGGACTGGCGCGTGGCCGTCGTCGTGTGCAGGGCCTGGCCGATCGCCTGGAAGACCGTCTCGGTGTCGAGGCCGAGCAGCGTCCCGATGCCCGCGGCGGCCGACGGCCCGAGGTGCGCCACGTGGTCGATCTTGTGCCGGTGGAGGCTGATCGCGCGGACGAGGTCGACCTGGACCTCGTACCCGGTCGCGATCGCGCGGACCACCGCGGCGCCGTCGGACCCGGCGTGCTGCGCGACGGCGAGGATCGGCGGGATGTTGTCGCCCGGGTGCGAGTACTCCGCGGCGAGGAACGTGTCGTGGAAGTCGAGCTCGCGCACCGCGACGCCGTTCGCCCACGCCGCCCACTCGGGGCTCGTGCGGGTGTCGAGCCCGCAGCCGAACACCGTCGCACCCGGCGTGTACGGGTGCGCGAGAGCCTGTCCGCGCGCCGCGACGGCCGGGCCGCGCGTGAGGCTGGCGGCGGCGACGGCCGCGTTGTCGATGACGCGGTTGATCACCATGTCGACGACCTCAGGCGTGACCTCGACCGGGTCGGTCGCGAGCTCGGCGAGCTTCCACGCGAGCTGGTCGGCGCGGTCGAGCGGCTCCGCGCTGGGGTAGACGCGCAGGTGGTGGGTGTACGGCATCGGTGTCTCCGTCGTGCGGTGGTGGGTGGTCAGGGGAGGTCGTCGGTCGCCGACCCGGCGCCGCGCAGCGACTGCTCGGCGAGGGCGGCGCTGCGTTCGATGTGGGCGCGCATCGCGGCCTCGGCCGCACCGGGGTCGCGGCTCGCGATCGCGTCGGCGACGGCGCGGTGCTCGTCCACGTGGTCGGTCGTGCCGACGCGGCGGCGCGCGGCGAGCGCGCGGTACCGGTCGACGTGGCCGCGGATCTGGCGCAGGAGCGCCGACCCCCAGCGGTTGTCCGCGAGCGCCTCGATCTCGCCGTGGAACTGGGCGCCGACGCGCAGCACCTCGTCCTCGTGGTCGCGCACGGCGTCCATGAGCGCGACGAGCCGGGCGAGCCGGGCGACGTCGTCGGGTGTCGCGCGCTCGCACGCGTCCCGTGCGAGCAGGCCCTCGAGGCGGGCCCGGACGTCGTAGACGCGGCGCGCGTCCGCGACGTCGAGCGGCGCGACGCGCACTCCCCCGGTGGGGAGCTCGACGACGAGCGCCTCCGCCTGGAGCAGGCGCAGCGCCTCGCGCACGGGGGTGCGGGAGACGCCGAGCTCGGCGGACAGCACGGGCTCGGTGAGGCGCGCGTCCGGGGCGAGCGTGCCGTCGATGATGCGCCCGCGCAGGAGGTCGTAGACGGCGCGGGCCCCGGACTGGCGGCGCGTGAGCCCGGCGTCGCCGGGCGCCGGCCCGGCGGCGCGCAGGTCGGGCGTCGTCGTCACCCGGCCATCGTGCCACAGCGCTTGCGCACTTGTATACAAGTGTCGTCGGTGTGCGGCGATGTCACACGGGAGGCCCCTGCTTCGTCGTACGGGCATGAGGATCGCAGTGACAGGTGGGACGGGGACGATCGGTCGGCACGTGGTCGCGGAGCTGAGCGCGCGCGGGCACGAGGTACGCACCCTGAGCAGGCACGCGGAGCACTACCCCGTGGACGTCACGACGGGGACGGGCCTCGCGGCCGCGCTCGACGGGATCGAGGTCGTCGTGGACGCGAGCAATGCCAGCACGCCCGTCGCGCGGGCGCGCGCGACGCTCGTCGGCGGGACGCAGCGGCTGCTCGCCGCCGAGCGCGACGCCGGGGTGCGCCACCACGTCGTCGTCTCGATCGTGGGGTGCCACGATGTGCCGATGGCCTACTACCGCGTCAAGGTCGAGCAGGAGGAGGCGGTCGCGGCGGGCGGCGTGCCGTGGACGGTCGTGGCCGCGACGCAGTTCCACGAGTTCGTCGCCGGGACTCTCGCGGGCGCCGCGAGCCGCGGCGTCGTGCCGCTCCTGCGCGCCGCCGTGCAGCCCGTCGCGGCGGCCGAGGCCGCGGCGGCCGTCGCGGACGCCGCGACGCGCGAGCCGCAAGACGGCACCACGTCCGTCACCGGGCCCGAGGTGCTCGACCTGCGCGACGCCGCGCGCGCGTGGCGCGCGGCCACGGGGTCGCGCGCGCTGCCCCTGCGGGTCCCGCTGCCCGGGGCGCTGGGGCGCGCGCTGCGCACGGGCGCGCTCGTCGACCCGCACCCGGACGCGCGCGGCACCACGACGTTCCGCGACTGGCTGGCCGTGCAGCGCACGCTGCGCGCGTCCGCGCGATGACCCGGCCGGACGCGACGACCGGGCCGGGCGCGACGACCGGGCCGGAGGAGGTCGCGCGCGCGTTCCAGGCCGAGCGGCCCCGGCTCCTGCGCCTCGCCTACGCGACCACCGGGTCGTGGTCGGACGCCGAGGACTGCGTCCAGGACGCATGGCTGCGGCTGCGCACGCAGGACCCCGCGTCGATCCGCGACCTCGCAGCGTGGCTCACCACGACGGTCGGCCGCCTCGCGCTCGACGTGCTCGGCAGCGCGCGCGTGCGGCGCGAGCGGTACGTCGGGACCTGGCTCCCCGAGCCCGTCGTCACCCCGCCCGGAGCGGCGTCCCCCGTGGCGACCGCCGCGACGTCGACCGTCGCGGCCGACCCGGCGGACCGCGTGACGCTCGACGAGGAGGTGAGCATGGCGCTCCTCGTCGTGCTCGAGCGCCTCTCCCCCGCGCAGCGCGTCGCGTTCGTCCTGCACGACGTCTTCGGGCTCCCGTTCGAGGAGGTGGGCGACGTCGTCGGACGCTCGCCCGCGGCGGTGCGCCAGCTCGCCGCGCGCGCCCGCAAGGACGTCGAGGCCGGGCGCCCGCGCCGCCGGGCGACGCGCGCCGAGCAGCAGCAGGTCGTCGAGGCGTTCGTCGCCGCGTGCGCGGGCCAGGACCTGCCCGCGCTGCTCGGCCTGCTCGACCCCGACGTCGTGCTGCGCGGCGACGGCGGCGGCAAGGTCCGCACCCTGCGGCGCACGATCCACGGCGCGGAGCCCGCGGGCCGCGTGCTCCTCACCTACCTGCGCAAGCCGCCCGAGACGCTGCGCGTGGTGGACGTCAACGGTACGCCGGGCCTGCTCGTGCGCGACGTGTCGGGCGTGCTCACGGTCATGTCGTTCACGGTCGCGGCCGGGCGCGTCACCGCGCTCGACATCGTGCGCAACCCCGACAAGCTCGGGGCGGTGCCGCGGGACCTGCTCGACGCGGGCGGCGCGTGACCGCGGCCTACGGGCGGTAGCCCTCGGCGGGCCACGTGCCGTACCCGTCGAGGTGCTCGTCGGCGTCGCGCACGTAGTCGTCGACGGGCGCCATGCGCTCGGCCATCTCGAAGTGCCAGTCCACGAGCTCGCCGAGGGGCACCGTCGTGCGCGACGACCGCGCGACGTCGCGCCCCTCCTCCGACCACAGCGGCGGGTAGAGGCTCAGGCCCTCGTCGAGACGGACGCCGCCGACCTCCTCGTACCACCCCGGCCAGCGGACGGGTGCGTAGAACTCGGTGGTCCCGCCGCTCACCGCCCATTCGAGGAACGCGGCCTGGCCGAACCCGAGGTCGACCCACGAGAGCGAGTCCGGCGCGAAGTAGTGGACGTTGCCGAGCGGTCCCGGCAGCCCGCCGCCGTTGATCGCGAACGTGCCGCCGAGCACGTCGTACGCGACGACGAGGACGGCCGGGGCGACGCTGTCGGGACCGGGCTCGCCCAGCCCGTTGACGGTCGCGAGGTCGGGCAGCCCGGCGCCGCCCCCGCCGATGATCCGGAGCCACCCGCCGTCGACGAGCACCCCGCCCGTGTGCAGCGCGAGCGCCCCGAGCGTGGAGCGGACCGTGACCTGGAGGCGGTAGAGGACCTCGAGCGACCACGCGGGAGGCGGGACGACCTCCACGCCGGCGCGCCCGAGCATGCGGGAGAGCGTCGGCCACGCAGGGTCCTCGACCGCGGCGAGCTCCGCGGCCGTCCTCACAGTCATGGCCGGATCATGCCAGATGTTGCCGGTATCCAGGAGTCCTGGTATGGAGTGCGCCGGGTCGGACGCCCGGACGCTCCCTCGATGCGCCGAAAGACCGGTTCGGGAGCGCTCCCGGCCCGCGCTCGCCGCCCGCCCGTGAAGAGCCCGCGCGGGCCCTGCGGAGGGCTGCCGCCGACCCGGCCGCGGACCGGACCGCCCGGTACCGTCGCGACCGTGGACGACGACGCGCACCCCTCCCCTCGTGGCGACGACGCCGATGCGGCGGAGGACCCCGGGACGGCGCGCCGCCGCGGGGTCCCGGTCGCGGTGCTCGCCGCGGCGCTCGGCGCCGCCCTCGCGGTGTCGGCCGCCGTCGCCGCCCCGGCCGCGCTGCGCACCGCCGCCGGCCCGACCGCGCCGTCGACCACCGCGCCCCCGTCGCCCGGGCCCGCCCCCGCCCCGGCGACCCCCCCCGGCGGCCTCGCCCCCCGCCGGCGCCCCCGGCCCCGCGGCGCGGGCGCCGGGCGGCGCGGGGCGGTGCGGGGTCAGGCCAGGGGCTGGCGGTCCGCCCAGGCGGTGAGGGTCGTGCGCGGCCCGGTGAAGAACGGGACCTCCTCGCGGACGTGGCGGCGCGCCTCCGTCGCGCGCAGCTCGCGCATGAGGTCGACGATGCGGTGCAGCTCGTCCGCCTCGAACGCGAGGATCCACTCGTAGTCGCCGAGCGCGAACGACGCGACGGTGTTGGCGCGCACGTCCGGGTAGTCCCTCGCCGCGAGGCCGTGGTCGCGCAGCATCGTGCGGCGCTCGGCGTCGGGCAGCAGGTACCAGTCGTACGACCGCACGAACGGGTACACCGACAGGTAGTCGCGCGGCGCCTCGCCCGCGAGGAACGCGGGCACGTGGCCGCGGTTGAACTCCGCCGGGCGGTGCAGCGCCACGTTCGACCACACCGGCTCGAGGTGCGCCCCGAGGCCGCTCGCGCGCAGGTGCTGGTAGGCGCGCTGCACCGACTCGACCGTGGGTCCGTGCCACCACACCATGAGGTCGGCGTCCGAGCGCAGGCCCGCGACGTCGTACCAGCCGCGCACCACGAGGTCGCCTTCCGTCGCGGCCGGGTCGTCCCCGCCGCCGACGGCGGCCAGCGCGTCGCTCATGAGGCCCGCCCGCTCGTCCGCGTCGGCGGGCAGGGGCGCGGCCGTCGCGAACACGGACCACATCGCGTAGCGGATGGTGGAGTTGATCTGGTCGTGGTCCGCGGGCACGCGCGAGGCGTCGTTCATCGGGGGTTCCTCTCGGGTCAGCTGTGGACGTCGGTGCTGCACAGCGCGGGCACGCCGCTCGGCTCGCCGTCGCGGCGCAGGCAGCAGCCGGGCGCGCACACCGAGCGGAACGCGGGGAGGTCGCCGACCGTGGCCTCGGCGACGGCCTCGCCGCGCGCGATCGCGGCGCGCTCGACGAGCAGGTCGACGAGCCCGCGCACGAACGGCTCGCGCGTGCCCACGGTACCGGCGCGGACGGCCGTCATCCCGAGCTCCGTCGCGGTCTGGACCGCCTCGGTGTCGAGGTCGTACGCGACCTCCATGTGGTCCGAGACGAACCCGATCGGCGAGAGCACGACGTCGCGGACGCCGTCCTGCGCGATGGCCTCGAGGTGGTCGTTGACGTCGGGCTCGAGCCACGGCTGGCTCGGCGGGCCCGAGCGCGAGCAGTACGCGAGGTCCCACGAGACCTCGTGCCCGAGGCGCTCGGACACCGCGGCGGCGACGACGCGCGCGAGGTCGAGGTGCTGCTCGGAGTACGTCGCGTACGCGATGCGCGACGCGGCCTCCATGGTGTCGGGGATGGAGTGCGTGACGAAGACGAGGCGTGCGGCGGCCGTGTCGCCGCCCTTCTCCACGAGCGCCGCATAGCCGTCGAGGACCGCGTCGACGTTCGCCTGCGCGAAGCCCGGGTGGTTGAAGTACGAGCGCACCTTGTCGAACTGCACGCCCGTCGAGCCCTCGGGACCGAGCTGGCCGCGCCGGTCGAGCACCACGGCGAGATCCTCGCGGTACTGGCGGCAGCCGGAGTACGACGAGTAGGCGGACGTCACGAGCGCCACGGCGTTGCGCGCGCCCAGTGCCTCGAGCTCGGTGATCGCGTCGTCGGTGTACGGCTCCCAGTTGCGGTTGCCCCACACGACGGGCAGCTCGATCCCGCGCCGGGCGAGCTCGGCCTCGAGCGCCGCCTTGAGCGCGAGGTTCTGCTCGTTGATGGGGCTCTTGCCGCCGAACCCGTAGTAGTGCTCGCCGACCTCCTCGAGGCGCGAGTCCGGGATGCCCTTGCCCGCGGTGACGTTGCGCAGGAACGGCACGACGTCCTCGGGCTTGTTGGGCCCGCCGAACGAGTAGAGCAGCAGCGCGTCGTAGGGGCGCAGGTCGGGGGTCTCGGGCGCGGTGTCGACGGCGGCCGCCGGGGTGGCGGGCACGGCGGCCCGCTCGGTGGCAGCGACGTCCTGGGGGGAGAACGGGGGCATGCTCCTGATCATGGCACCCGGCCCGGGGCTCGCCCGTCCGGAACGGGACGGCTCGGACGTGACATTGACGGGACAGAGTGTCACCTCCTCCCCCGCCGCGGCGTGCCTAGACTCGGGCCGCTCGCTCCTCGGGCGCGCCGGGCACCGACGCCCGTGCACACGTCGCCCGAGCCGGACCGCGTGGAGGTGGAGCAGTGCCGCTCCCGGAGATCACCGAGCGCGTGCCGCTCACCCTGCCCGACGGCCGCCTCGACCGGCGCGCCGTCGGCTGGGCGCGCCGGCCGCTCGTCGACACCGACGGCGTGGGCCGCGGTCTGCGGGGCCGCGGGCGGACCAAGCGCTGGGAGTACTGGGGCGTCATGACGCCGACCCACGTCCTCGCGCTCACGGTCTCGTCGATCGACTACGCCGCGGTGCACGAGGTGTGGGTGCTCGACCGGGCGTCGGGGCGCACGTGGGGCGCCGCCGCGACCGTCGTGCCGTCCCGGGGCGTCGTACTTCCCGGCACCCTCGGCGACGGACCGGCGCGCGCCCGCGCGAAGGCCCTCGCGATCGACCTCGACGAGGTCGAGGGCGGCACCCGCCTGAGGGCGCGCACGCGCGACGTCTCGTTCGACGTCGTCGCCGAGCTCCCGCACGGGCACGAGCGGCTCGCCGTCGTCGTGCCGTGGAGCGACACCCGGTTCCAGTACACGGTGAAGGACGTGGCGCGCCCGGCGCGCGGGACGCTGTGGGTCGACGGCCGGACGGTCGACGTGCCCGCCGGGTCGTCGTGGGCCGTGCTCGACCACGGTCGCGGGCGCTGGCCGTACGACGTCCGCTGGAACTGGGGCGCGGGGTCGGGCGAGAGCCACGGCCACGTCGTCGGCCTCCAGGTCGGGGGCAGGTGGACGGTCGGCACGGGGTCGACGGAGAACGCGGTCCTCGTCGACGGGCGCCTCCACCACCTCCCCGACGAGCTCGTGTGGGACTACGACCTCGCGGACCCGGACCGGCCGTGGCGCGTCACCGGCGGCGGGCTCGACGCGACGTTCGAGCCCTTCCGCACGAAGGTCACGCGCACGAACCTCGGCGTCGTGTCGTCGTCGACGGACCAGTGCTTCGGCACGTGGTCGGGCACGTTCACCCCGCCCGGCGGGACGGGCGCGAGACCCGTGCGGTTCGCCGGTCTGGACGGCTGGGCCGAGGAGGTCCACAACCGCTGGTGACGTCCCGCGCGCGAACCCCCGACCCCCGGTTGCCAGTGCCGGGCCCCTGCCTAGCGTGGGACGTTCCGGCGGCACCGACGCTGCCGGGCGCGGCCCGTGCACGACGGCGACCCCGTCCTGGGCGGCCGCGCCGTCACCGGCAGCGACGCCGGTGGGAAGGAGAGGCTCATGCACGCACGACGAGGACGGTTCGGCGCAGGCACCACGGGGGTCGCGGCCGCCGCGGCGCTCGTGATGCTCCTGCCGTTCGGCGGGGGCGACCGTGGCGGTGACCGCGGCGGCGGCCACGGGCACGGCAACGACCGCGCGCGGAACGTCATCTTCATCCAGGGCGACGGGCTCGGCCTGTCGCACCGCGAGCTCATCCGGCTCGCCACGGTCGGCAAGGACGGCCAGCTCGCCATGAACACGCTCGAGCACGCGGGCTGGACCACGACCGACTCGGCGGACCCGGAGGAGGCCGTCACGGACTCCGCGGCGGGCGCGACGGCGTTCGCGTCCGGCGTGCGCACGTACAACGGCGCGGTCGGCGTGGACGCCGACGGCAACCCCGTGCCGACCCTGCTCGAGGCCGCGCGCGGCCTGGGCAAGGCGACGGGGCTCGTCACGACGGCGCAGGTCACCGACGCGACGCCCGCCGCGTTCGGCGCGCACGTGCCCGACCGCGGCGACCAGAGCGAGATCGCGCGCCAGTTCCTCGAGAGCTCGCGCCCCGACGTCATCCTCGGCGGCGGCGAGGACTGGTGGTTCCCGGCGGGCGAGCCGGGCGCGTGGGAGGACAACCCGGCGAAGGACCCGACCGAGGAGAGCAAGGGCACGGCGGGCAACCTCGTCGAGCGCGCGCAGGACCTCGGGTACACGTACGTGAGCGACGCCGACGGTCTCGCGGACGCGCGCGGGCGCAAGCTGCTCGGCCTGTTCGCGAACGAGGAGATGTTCGAGCAGCGCAACGAGGGCGAGGGCGACCTCTACGAGCCCGAGGTGCCGCTGGTCGACATGACGGCGAAGGCGCTCGACGTGCTGTCGCGCGACCGCGACGGGTTCTTCCTGCTCGTCGAGGAGGAGGCCGTGGACGAGTTCGCGCACCGCAGCAACGCGACGCGCACGATCCAGGCGGGTCAGGCGCTCGACGAGACCGTCGCGCTCGCGCTCGACTTCGCGAAGAGGAACCGCGGCACGCTCGTGCTCGTCGTGGGCGACCACGCGACCGGCGGTCTCGCGATCGAGAACGTCGACCCCGAGGACGAGGGCGGCGAGGGCGCCACGGCCGAGGACGGCCCGTTCGACCTCGCCGGCTCCGACCTGCACTTCACGGTCGACTGGACGACGGGCGGCCACACGGGCGAGGCCACGCCGATCACCGCGCAGGGACCGGGGGCCGAGCGCCTCGCCGGGGCGCAGCGCAACACCGACGTCCACGACGCCGTCCTGCGCGCCATGCAGGGCCGGGGCCGCGGCT
Source organism: Cellulosimicrobium composti (assembly GCF_010287905.1). NCBI lineage: Bacteria > Bacillati > Actinomycetota > Actinomycetes > Micrococcales > Promicromonosporaceae > Cellulosimicrobium > Cellulosimicrobium composti. Next base: position 2,316 of record NZ_JAAFAN010000007.1, on the reverse strand, counting down.
GAGGCGACCCGATCGCCCGGCGCGCGCGACGTCGTCGGGCGGTCGGGCCCGGTACGGGACACCGCCGAGCACGACCATGCTCGCGGTCCAGCACGAGGTTGGTGTCGTCATCGGGCGGATGACGACACCAACCTCGTGCTCGGCGGGAGGTCCGGTCAGCCCTTGACCGCACCCCCGAGGCCCGCGCCCTGGAGGAACATGCGCTGGAACACGAGGAACAGCCCGACGGGGATGAGCGTGGAGATCGCGAGCGCCGCGAGGAACACGCCGAGGTCGGTCGACGCCTCGATGGACGGCAGGCGCACGGACAGCGGCTGGATCGCCGGGTCCTTGAGCACGAGGAGCGGCCAGAGGAAGTCCTTCCACGCCGCGATGACCGCGAACACCGAGACGACGCCGACGATCGGCCTCGACATCGGCAGCACGACCGACCAGAACAGCCGGTAGGGCCCCGCCCCGTCCATGCGCGCGGCCTCGAACACCTCGCGCGGGAGGCTGTCGAAGAACCGCTGGACGAGCAGCACGTTGAACGCGCTCGCGCCCGCCGGCAGCCACACGGCCCAGAAGCTGTTGATGAGCGACCGCCCGAGCAGCGGCGGGTCGAGGATCGTCAGGTACAGCGGGACGAGCAGCACGATCGCCGGGACGAACATCGTCGACAGCACGAGCGCCTGCACGACCTTCCCGTACCGCGGGCGCAGCACCGACAGCGCGTAGCCGCCCGTCGTCGCGACGAGGATCTGCGACGCCCACGACCCGACGGCGAGCCAGATCGTGTTGAGGAAGTACCGGCTCACCTGCACGTCGTTCCACGCCCGGTCGAGGTTGTCCCACGCGATGCCGTTCGGGAACACGGCCATGGGCGTGCGCAGGATGTCCTGCGTCGGGGTCACCGCGTACTTCGCGAGCAGCAGCATGGGGCCGAGTCCCGCGACGACGAGGACCACGAGCAGCAGCACGTGGGTCGTGCCCATCCCCCACCGGACGGACGGGCGCCGCCAGTCGGCCTCGGAGAGCGCACCGCGGTCCTCGACGCCGTCGAGCGCCTTGCGGCGCCGTGCGCGGGCGGTGCGGCGCTCGGCCTCGCGGCGGCGCCGGCTCGCCTCGGCGGCGCGCCGCGCGGTCCCGGCCGCGTCGTCGGCGACGTCCGTCGTGGCGGCGGAGTCCTGCGAGACGACGCCGATCTCGCTCGGGTTGTCGGTGGGCGAGAGAGTCATGACGTGCTCCAGGACCGGGTGAGCCGGAAGTAGACGAGCGAGAACACCGCGAGGACGGCCGCGAGCATGAGCGACAGCGCGGTCGCCGCCCCGTAGTCGCCGCCGAGGCTGTTCTGGAAGGCGTAGCGGTAGATGAGCAGCAGCACGGTGAGCGTCGCGTTGTTCGGCCCGCCGCCGGTGAACAGGTACGGCTCGAGGAAGACCTGCGCCGTGCCGATCACCTGGAGGATGAGCGTGATGAACAGGACGCCGCGCAGCGCGGGCAGCGTGACGTGCCAGATCTTGCGCCACAGGCCCGCTCCGTCCACCTCGGACGCGTCGTAGAGCTCGGGCGGGACGCTGGTGAGCGCGGCGAGGTAGATGATGATCGTGCCGCCCGCCCCGGCCCACGTGGCCGCGAGGACGAGCGACGGCATCGCGGTCGACGCGTCCTGGAGCCACGGGTACGGGCCGAGGCCCACCCAGCCGAGGATCGTGTTGAACACGCCCGTGGGGCTGCCGTTGTAGAAGAACTTCCACAGCAGCACGGCCACGACCGGCGGCACGACGACCGGCAGGTACGCGAGGGCCGAGTACAGGCCGCGCGCCCGGCGGACCTCGCGCATGAGCACGGCCGCGACGAGCGGGATCGGGTACCCGAACAGCAGGGCGAGGAACGCGAAGTACAGCGTGTTCCTCACGGCCTTGCCCAGGAGCGGGTCGGCGAGCACCTGGCGGAAGTTGTCGAGCCCGACGAACGTCGGGTCGCTCACCAGGTTCGTCTCCTGGACGCTCATGATCACCGCGCGCACGATCGGGAACCACGAGAAGACGCCGAAGATCAGGATCAGCGGCAGCATGAACACGAGGTTGCTCAGGCCGCCGCCGCGGAACCACGTCACGGGGCTGCGGCGTCGGCCGGTCCGGTCGGCCCGCGCGTGCGAGGCGGGTCCCCGTCGCGGCGGGGCGGTGGTGGCGGTCACGGAGAACGTCCTTCGGTGCGGTGGGAGGCGCGGGGCGGGGGGCGGGGGGGGGCGGCCGGGGGGGCCCGGGGGGGGGGGGGCCCGGGCCCCCCCCCCCCCCCCGCCGCGGGGGGCGGAGGACCCCCCGCGGCCCGCCG
>NZ_JAAFAN010000079.1:0-17441 GCF_010287905.1 Cellulosimicrobium composti | reverse complement strand
AGGATCACGCGGTGACCGCTCCACGTCTACGGCGACGAGTTCGGCAACCGCGCTACACCACTATCGGGGACTCAACTCCCCACCGGCAGATCGGTCTCACGCAAGAGGCGGGTCATCGTCTCGACGCGCACCGTCGCCAGATAGGCGATCGGGGTCTGTCCGTAGGCCTTGGTGAACACCCGACTCATCTGAGCGGTCGACAGATGCACCACGGCAGCGAGATCGGCCAGCCGCCAGCGTCGGGCTGGCTCCGCGCGAAGAAGCCGAGCCACTGTTCTTGCCTCAGCGCGTAGAGGCGCGAAGCGGCGGCGGATCGCGCCACGCCGCGCTTCGATCTGCCGTATTGGTGTCGTCACCACGTGCGGCCTCACGACGTCGAGCACAGCGAACAGCAGCGCTTGCATCCGGTGAAACCTCTCCGGTGACGGGCTGTCGGCGCTGAGTGCAACCAGTTCGTTTAACCAGGGCGCCAGCCTTCGGACACCGTTTTCACCGAGACGGAGAATCTGCGCGCGCTCCGGGTACAGCTCGTCGGCGAAGTCCCGCGCGTCCCACCGGTCGGCCAGCAACGCGGAGTGCTGCCAGAACACTTGATCGACGATGTAGTCGTGGTCCAAGTACACCGTCGTGATGGTGATCGTGCCCTCGGGTTCACTCCCACATGGGGTGTCGGGGGCCAGTGCGATGACATCGCCGACCCTAACGGGCTTCTCGCCGAACTCACTCGTCAGGATCGCCGAGCCGTCGCGGACGACGACTAGTCTCGCGCAGTGGTAACTGATCGGCGCCGTCGGCGATCGGATGGAGCGGGTGCAAGCGGCGATAGGTCCGTACTGGCACTCATTCAGGCCTCGCATAGGGATCTCGGGGCTCTTACACGACAGTCCGTGAGCGGGTTGCCGGATGCATGCGTTCGAGTTCTCCTCTGTCGACTGGCCACTACTCGCCGCGCCCGATGACCCGGTACTGCTGGGCGCCGTGGCGGTCGCGTACGGCGATGCCGAGGTTGCGGAGTTCGTCTCGGGCGTCCTCGGCGGCGCCGGGACGCTTGTCGGCCAGCGCACGTTGCCGGGCTCGCAGGAGGTCGTGCGTGCGGGCATCCAGCAGCCCGCTGCCGTCGACCCAGGTGGCGAAGGCGTGGTCGTGGGGGTCTCGTGTTCCTTGCCAGGGGTAGTCGAAGCGTTCGAAGGCGTCGCGCAGCCTGTCGACGAGCACCTTGTCGGTATTGACGCGCAGCAGCTCGTTCGTGGCGCTGTCGGTGACGATAAGGTCGCGACCGTCGGTGAACACACCGCCGATGCGTTCACGAGCGACGTAGCGGTTGCTCCCGGCACGGTGCACCGTCACTCCCTCGGGAGTGGTTGTGATGGTGCCGTTCTCCTTCTGCCACTCTTTGGCGAACCAGAACCCGACACCGAGCCCAGCCAGAGTGAGTACCGGGATCGCCCAGACCAGGGGCAGGCCCGCAGCCAAGCGCAGCGGACCGGGTGCGTCACCGGCGAGCCCGAGCAGCCAGGTCACGAGCGGTCCGATGACGAAGGCGGCGCCGAAGCCGAGCAGTGCGCCTGCCGCGTGCATGCCGACGATCCATCGCCGTGGGATCGATACGTTGACGGTGTTCTCAGCCATTAGGTTCCTCCTGGCGGCCTTGCGGAGGGTTGAGGTAACCCAGCACGGTGCGGTGCAACTCGATATGTGGGGAGTGCCCTGGACGGGCGTTGAGATAGGTCGCATCGACGATGGCCTGCAACCAGGCCGCCGTCTCGGTGGCGTCCAGGTCCGGGTCGATGGCTCCCTCGGTGATCCCGCGAGAGATCAGCGCGGCCAGGCCCTCACGTAGGACGTTTGCGGTGCGCCCCACCACGGCGAGCAGCTCGGGGTCATCGCCAGCGCGGCGTAGCAGCTCGATCAGCATGCCCGAGGCCGACGGGTCGGCGGCGTCTCGGGCCAGGGCGTCGAGTACGTCCAAGATCGCCGTCACCGGGTCGGGCGCTTCGACATGACGGGCGATCAACGCCTCGGCGGCAGGCAGGTCACGCTCGAACACCGCCCGGAACAAGGAAGCCTTGTCCTCGAAGTAGTAGAAGACACTGGCCGGACTCGTGCCGACCGCTTTGGCGACCTCCGCGACGCTCGTGCGGTCATAGCCCTGAGCGGCGAACAGACGGCCAGCCTCCACGGCGATCTGCTCCCGCTTCTGCGCGATCCGCTCCGGATCAGCTCGTCTCGGCACCATTCTCCAATCATTACCTGACCAGTCAGTCAAAGAATACGATGGGGGCATGACTCAGGACAACCCACCTGCCGGCTGTGGGGTCCACGTCAAGCAACGCGGTGCCGGCGTAACGCCGCGCTCGCCGCCACGGCGGGCCGGTACGTCACATGCCCACCGCGGACTCAGGGAGTCTGGTCAGGGGTCAGCGGGATCCAGGAGGACAATCCGAGCAGCGCGTGACCGAGCACCGTGGCACTGCGGGCTCGAACGATCGACGTAAGCTCACCCGCCAACCGCGGCTTCTTTTGGTCGTGCTCATCGGTTCGCAGCGCATTGACACCGGCGGCTTGGATGTCGGCCAGCCACCGGCGACTACTCCGTCACCGACCTCCTCGCAGAAGTCACCGCACGGGGCCTGACCACCGTGGCGACGCCGAAGCGACCCTCCGGGCCGGTAGGGCGCTCGACGTTCTTCAAGCTGCGGAACCCCTACTACGTCGGCCAGGTCCGCTACAAGGGCGCCGTCCACCCCGGCAACCATAAACCACTCATCGACGTGGAGACCTGGCAGCAGGTCCAGACCCCGCTCGAAGCCCGCGGCACGGCCTCGGAGCGGCGTAGGCGTCACGACCACTACCTCAAGGGCACTTTGTACTGCGGCACCTGCGCATCACGGCTCCAGTTGGACTATGCGAAGAACAAGCAGGGCATCCGCTACGCCTACTACGTCCGCTCAGGACGAGCCACCGGCCGCAAACCCTGCACCCGCAAAGCCGTCCCGGTCGGCGTCGCCGAGAAGCTCGTCGAGGACTGCTACCAAGAAATCTTCATCAGCGAGCAGACCTACACAACCCTGGCCGAGCAAGTCGACGCCGCGTTCGACGAACGCCTCGCCTCCCGCTCCCAGGCCCTGGCTGAGCTGACCGCCAACCGCAAGAGGTTGGAGGCCGAGAGCGACAAGCTACTCGCCGCGCACTTCGCCGACGCCATCGACCTCGACCTCGACCTCGACCTCGACACACTCAAGCGCCACCAAGACCGCATCCGCATTGGCCTAACCGACATCGACCGGCGCCTCACCACCGAGCACGGCCAGCACGAAGGCCCCCGCAAACACCTCGGAACAGCGCTGCGGCTCCTGGTGGACTGCGGGCAGATGTATGCCCGCACCGACGACCACGGCCGGCGCCTCGCGAACCAGACCTTCTACGACCGCATCGACATCAGCGAAGACGAAAGGGCGACGATCCGACTCGCTGAGCCGTTCGCCGCCCTGACACCAGAACCGACGTCAACCGATGTCAGGTGTTCTAGTACGTCGTCTTGGGTGGGCCCGGAGGGACTCGAACCCCCGACATCCACGGTGTAAGCGTGGCGCTCTGACCAGCTGAGCTACAGGCCCTGGAACAGCGGAGCACAGCCTACCGGGTCGGCACCCCGCCACCGGCCACGAGAGGGCGCGCCGACCGGCGCGAGGACCGCCGTCGGCCTCGCCCGCCGCCCCGCGCCTCGCAGGGCGGCGCGCCGCGTCAGAGCTGCTCGAGCGCCCGCCGGTAGCCCTCGATGTCGCGGCGCTGCCCGCGCGGGTTGACGACCGACCAGCGCACGATCCCGTCCGCGTCGAGGAGGAACGACCCGCGCAGCGCGAGGCCGTTGTCCTCGTCGAGCACGCCGTAGGCCCGGGCCACGTCGCCGTGGGGCCAGAAGTCGGAGAGGAGGTCGAACTCGAAGCCCTCCTGCGCCGCCCACGCCTTCTGCGTGAAGACCGAGTCGCACGAGATGCCGAGCAGGGTCACCCCCGCCGCCTCGAACTCCTCGAGGTTGTCCCGCAGCTCGCACAGCTCGCCCGTGCAGATGCCCGAGAACGCGAACGGGTAGAACACGAGCAGGACGGGCCCGCCGCGCAGGTCCGCGAGGTGGACCGGCGTGCCGTGGGTGTCGGGGAGCGTGAAGTCGGGGGCGGGGTCGCCCGGGCGGACCACGGCGCCGGTGGTCGCCGCCTCAGCGGCCACGACCACGCGTCCCGAGCTTCGTCGCCGACCAGTCGGGGGCGATCGCGAACGTGCTCGTCGCGTGCAGCCCGGCCGTCGTCGCCGCCTCCTGGATGTCGTTGTGGCCCACGTGCCCCGTGCGGCCGGGCTTCGGCGTGAGGACCCAGATGAGGCCGCCGTCGTCGAGCACGGTCTGCACGTCCACGAGCAGGTCGGTGAGGTCGCCGTCGTCCTCGCGGAACCACACGATCACGCCGTCGGTGACGTCGTCGTAGTCCTCGTCGACGAGCTCGCCGCCGACGAGCTCCTCGAGCTCGCCGCGCAGGTCGTCGTCGACGTCCTCCGACCAGCCGAACTCCTGCACCACGTTGCCGGGCGCGAAGCCGAGGCGGTCCACCCCGCTGGGCCCTGCGGTGTCGGTCACTGTCGTGTCGTTCCTTTCCTCGTCCTGTCGTCCGCACGGGGTCCGCACGCGCGCCCGGGCGGACGCCCACACGCACGACGACCTGCCGTGTCTGGCAAAGGTAGCCCACCGGAGGGTGCCGTGCTTGGCAAGGTGCCCGCCACGGACGGCGTCCGCGCGCGTCGCGCCGCGCCGCGACGTGTCGCCGAAATCACGCCCTCTTGACCACTCGATGGTGTGACTTACGCGCTCGTTGTGAACACAATGGGTGGACCACCCTGGTCTCGTGAAGAGGCGCGGTCGCCACCAGCGGCCGCGGCCGCGTGCCCGGAGTGGGCCCAAGACGGGCGTCGGCCGTGTACCGCGCGGCCGTGCGTCCGGCATCCGACGAGATATGAGGTTGCTGGTGGCTTCGTACGACGAGACCGGACCGCTGATCAACGGTCTGCTCAGCCAGGTTCCGGACTTCGACCCCGCCGAGACCGGCGAGTGGGTCGAGGCCCTCGACGGCCTGATCGACGACCGCGGGGGCCCGCGCGCCCGCTACGTCCTGCTGAACCTGCTCAAGAGGGCCCGGGAGCGCAACGTCGCCGTCCCGACCTCCCTGACCACTCCCTACGTGAACACCATCGGTGTGCACGAGGAGCCCTACTTCCCCGGCGACGAGGCGCTGGAGCGCCGCTACCGCTCGTGGATCCGCTGGAACGCCGCCGTCATGGTGACGCGCGCCCAGCGCCCGGGCATCGGCGTCGGCGGCCACATCTCCTCCTACGCGTCCGTCGCGACGCTCTACGAGGTGGGGCTCAACCACTTCTTCCGCGGCAAGGACCACCCCGGCGGCGGCGACCAGGTCTACTTCCAGGGCCACGCCTCCCCCGGTGTCTACGCGCGCGCGTTCCTCGAGGGCCGCCTCTCGGCGGACCAGCTCGACGGGTTCCGCCAGGAGAAGTCGCACGCGGGCGGCGGCCTGCCGTCGTACCCGCACCCGCGCCTCATGCCGGACTTCTGGGAGTACCCCACGGTCTCCATGGGCCTCGGCCCCGCGAGCGCGATCTACCAGGCGTGGACGGACAAGTACCTCCACAACCGCGGGATCCGCGACACGTCCCAGCAGGACGTGTGGGCGTTCCTCGGCGACGGCGAGATGGACGAGCCCGAGTCGCGCGGCATGCTCCAGCTCGCGGCGCAGCAGCAGCTCGACAACCTCACGTTCGTCGTGAACTGCAACCTGCAGCGCCTCGACGGCCCGGTGCGCGGCAACGGCAAGATCATCCAGGAGCTCGAGGCGCAGTTCCGCGGCGCGGGCTGGAACGTCATCAAGGTCATCTGGGGCCGCGAGTGGGACGTCCTGCTCAACGCGGACAAGGACCGCGCCCTGGTCAACCTCATGAACGTCACGCCCGACGGCGACTACCAGACGTACCGCGCCGAGTCCGGCGCGTTCATCCGCGAGCACTTCTTCGGCCGCGACCCGCGGACCAAGGCGCTCGTCGAGAACATGACGGACGAGGACATCTGGAACCTCAAGCGCGGCGGCCACGACTACCGCAAGCTGTACGCGGCGTACTCCGCGGCGCGCGCCCACACGGGCCAGCCCACGGTGATCCTCGCGCACACGGTCAAGGGCTACGCGCTCGGGCCGACGTTCGCGGGCCGCAACGCGACGCACCAGATGAAGAAGGTCGGCCTCGCCGACCTCAAGGCGCTGCGCGACTCGCTGCGCATCCCGATCACGGACGATGAGCTCGACGCCAACCCCTACGAGCCCCCGTACTACCACCCGGGCCCCGACGCGCCGGAGATCCAGTACCTCCTGGAGCGCCGCCGCCAGCTCGGCGGGTTCGTGCCCGAGCGCCGCTCGACGCCCAAGCCGGTCACCCTGCCGGGCGAGAAGTCCTACGAGATCCTCAAGAAGGGCTCGGGCCAGCAGGAGATCGCCTCCACGATGGCCTTCGTCCGCCTCCTCAAGGACCTCATCAAGGACAAGGAGTTCGGCAGGCGCATCGTCCCGATCATCCCGGACGAGGCGCGCACGTTCGGCCTGGACTCGATCTTCCCGTCGGCGAAGATCTTCAACACCCAGGGCCAGCACTACCTCGCCGTGGACCGCGAGCTCATGCTGAGCTACAAGGAGTCCGAGGCCGGGCAGATCATGCACACCGGCATCAACGAGGCCGGCTCCGCGGCCGCGTTCCAGGCGGTCGGCACGTCCTACGCCACGCAGGGCGAGATCATGGTGCCGTTCTACATCTTCTACTCGATGTTCGGCTTCCAGCGCACCGGCGACCAGTTCTGGGCGGCGGGCGACCAGCTCACGCGCGGCTTCATCGTCGGTGCGACCGCGGGTCGCACGACGCTCACGGGCGAGGGCCTGCAGCACGCCGACGGCCACTCGCCGCTCATCGCGGGCACGAACACGGCGGTCGTCCAGTACGACCCGGCCTACGGGTACGAGATCCGCCACATCGTGCGCGACGGCATCGAGCGCATGTTCGGCGACGGGTCGGACGGGCGCGACCAGAACGTCATGTACTACCTCACGGTGTACAACGAGCCGATGGTCCAGCCGGCCGAGCCGGAGGACGTGGACGTCGAGGGCATCCTCAAGGGCATCCACCGCATCTCCGTCGGCGAGGGCGACGGGCCGCGCGCCCAGCTCCTCGCGTCCGGCGTGGGCGTGCCGTGGGCGCTCGAGGCGCAGCAGCTCCTCAAGGAGGACTGGGGCGTCGCGGCCGACGTGTGGAGCGTGACGAGCTGGAACGAGCTGCGGCGCGACGCGCTCGCCGCCGACCAGGCCGCGTTCCTCGACCCGGCCTCGGAGCCGCGCGTCCCGTTCGTCACGGCGAGGCTCTCGGGCGCCGAGGGCCCGTTCGTCGCGACGAGCGACTACGACCACCTGGTCCCCGACCAGATCCGCAAGTGGGTCCCGGGCGACTACGAGGTGCTCGGCGCCGACGGGTTCGGGTTCTCCGACACCCGTGCGGCGGCGCGCCGCCACTTCAAGATCGACGGCCCGTCGGTCGTGGTGCGCACGCTGCAGGCGCTCGCCAAGCAGGGAAAGGTCCCCGCGGACGCGTCGGCCAAGGCGATCGAGAAGTACCGCCTCATGGACGTCACCGCCGGCACGTCCGGCAACGCGGGCGGCGAGTCCTGACGGCCAGCCGTCCGGTAGCACGACGACGGCCGGTCGCCTCCGCGGGGAGGCGACCGGCCGTCGTCGTACGGTCTCGGGCGGGTCGACGACGCGCGCCGGGTGGCGTCGCCGGAACGGGCCTCAGGTGCCGGCGCGGTGCTGCTCGGCCTGCGCGACGGCGCGCTCCAGGTCCGTGCGCAGGGTCGCGACGCCCTGCGGGTCGCCGTGCTCGACGAGCGACGCGAGGTGGTGGCGCGCCTCGAGCGGGCGGTCGGACTCGATCGCAGCGAGGACGAGCTGACGGCCGACCTCGGGGTCGTGGTCCCGCGCGCGCCAGTGCCCGACGCCGAGGCCCAGCGCCTCGGCCGGCAGGCCGGCCGCGCGCAGGACCTCCATCGACTGCGCGAGCGCGCGCCCGGACGGGTCGCGCTCCGCGGCGGTCGCGAACCGGCGCAGCGCGGACTCCTGGTCGTCGTCGAGCGAGAGCCGCCCGAGCTCGACGAGCGGGTACCAGCCCTTGGGGTGCCCGGCGAGCTCCTCGGCGAGCGCCCAGACCGCGAGGTCGGCCGCGCGCTGCTTCTCCGTCTCGTCGACGGGCGCGGCGAGCGGGTCGTCGGTGGCGGGGCCCTCCGCGGCGCGCCGGCGGACCAGCTCCGCGAGCGCGCGGAACGCCCGCTCGTCGTTCGGGTCGTCCACGAGCATCGCGCGCAGCGCGTCCTCGTGGACCGTGTCCCCCCGCTTCTCCCCGGACCGTGGGCGGCGCGTGCCGACGGTCGACGCGGACGTCGGCCGGCGCATGAGCTGTCGGAGTCGGGGCATGAGTGCCATGTCCCGACCCTAGCGGGTCGTCCGGACGCTCACCCACCGGCCGGGCGTCGAGCGACGAGGCGCGCGCCGGGCGCCCGCGTTTGTGGACTGTCCACAACGCGGGCCCGTATGCTCGGCGCGTGACGGCCTCCCCCAGGACCCCGGCGAGCGCGACCGCACCGAGCGGACCGGCGGGCAACGCGGACAACCTCCAGCGTCTGCGCGACGGCAGCGGCCTGCTCATGTCGGCCGCGCTGCGGCGGCTCGACGACGAGATCCCGTGGTACCGCGAGCTCCCGGCGGAGGACCGCTCGTACGTGGGCCTCGTCGCCCAGTCGGGCATCACCGCGTTCGTCACCTGGTACGCCGACCCACAGGCCCCGCCGCACGGCGTGAGCGAGATCTTCGCGGCGGCCCCGCCCGAGCTCACGCGCTCGATCTCGCTGCAGAACACGCTCCAGCTCGTGCGCATCGTGGTCGAGGTCGTCGAGGCGTACTCCGACCAGCTCGCCGCCCCGGGCGGCGAGCGCGACCTGCGCGAGGCCGTGCTGCGGTACTCGCGCGAGGTCGCGTTCTCGGCGGCCGAGGTCTACGCGCGCGCCGCCGAGGTGCGCGGCGCGTGGGACGCGCGCCTGGAGGCCCTCGTCGTCGACGCCCTCATCCGCGGCGACGGCGACGACTCGCTGCGCTCGCGCGTCTCGGCGCTCGGGTGGAGCGGGCACGGGTCGACCCTGGTCATGGCCGGGACGATCGCCGCGACGCTCGACGAGGTGCGCACGGCCGAGCTCCGGCGCGCGACGCGGCGCGCGGCGGGCGACGCGCTCGTCGGCATCCACGGCGACCGCCTCGTGCTGGTGCTCGGCGGTGAGGGCGACCTCCAGGCCGCCGCGGCGTCGCTCCTGCCGCGCTTCGGGCCGGGACCGGTCGTCATCGGCCCGACGGTCCCCGGCCTCGAGGAGGCGGCGCGCTCGGCGCAGGCGGCGCTCGCCGGCCTGCGGGCCGCGCCCGCGTGGCCGCAGGCGCCCCGCCCGGTCCTCGCCGACGACCTGCTTCCCGAGCGCGTCCTCACGGGTGACACGACCGCGCGCCGCACGCTCGTCGCCCAGGCGTACCGCCCGCTGGCCGAGGCGACGGGGTCGGTGCTGGAGACGCTGTCGGCCTACCTCGGCACGGGCCGCTCGCTCGAGGCGGCCGCGCGGTCGCTCTACGTGCACCCGAACACCGTGCGCTACCGCCTGCGCAAGGTCTCCGAGATCACGGGGTGGGACCCGCTCGACGCGCGCGAGTCGTTCGTCCTGCAGGTCGCGCTCGCCCTCGGCCAGCTCGCGGGCTCGCGCTGACCCGTGCACCGGGCCGCGGGACCGGCTCGCCCGGACCCTTGTAGGTTCGGCACAATCCCCCTTCCGAAGGTTGGTGCGGGTCGTGACGTGGCGGGAGAGCCCCGCGTTGGCACAGTTGACGGGTGCTCGCCGTCTTGTGCCCTGGACAGGGCTCCCAGTCCCCCGGAATGCTCGCCCCTTGGCTCGACCTGCCCGGCGTCGCCGACCAGGTCGCCGCGTTCGGCGAGGCCGCGGGCCTCGACCTGCGCGCGCACGGCACCGAGTCGGACGCCGACGCGATCCGCGACACGGCGGTGGCCCAGCCGCTCATCGTCGCGTCCTCGCTCGTCGCGCTCCGCGTGATCCTCGACGGCCGCGAGACGACCGACGTCGTCGACGTGACCGCGGGCCACTCGGTCGGCGAGCTCGCCGCCGCCGCGGTCGCCGGGGCGCTCACCGACACGGGTGCCGTGGGCCTCGTCTCGCACCGGGCGCGCGCCATGGCCGCCGCCGCCGCGCAGACGCCGACCGGGATGAGCGCCGTCGTGGGCGGCGACCCGCAGGAGGTGCTCGCCGCGATCGAGGCGGCCCACCTGTGGCCGGCGAACGTCAACGGCGGCGGGCAGGTCGTCGCCGCCGGCGCGCTCGACCACCTCGCGGCCCTCGCCGAGAACCCGCCCGCCAAGGCGCGCGTCATCCCGCTCCAGGTCGCCGGGGCGTTCCACACCCCGTTCATGCAGCCCGCGCTCGAGCAGTTCGAGCCCGTGGCCGCGTCGTGGGACGTGAGCGACCCGCGCGTGCCGTTCCTCTCGAACGCCGACGGCGAGTCGTACGCGACGATCGACATCGAGGGCAGCACGTACGGCAAGGCGCGCGACGTCGTGCGCCGCCTCACCGCGCAGATCGCCGCACCCGTGCGCTGGGACCTGTGCCAGGAGACGCTCGCCGACCTCGGCGTCACCGCGATCCTCGAGCTCGCACCCGGCGGCGTGCTCACCGGGCTCGCCCGCCGCGCGCTCAAGGGCGTCGAGTCGGTGGCCGTGAAGTCGCCCGACGACGTCGAGGCGGCCCGGGACCTCGTCGCGCGCCACTCCGTCGTGGGCGGCGCGTCCCCCGCCGGGGCCGACGCGTGAGCGCGACGCTGCGCCAGGCCACGGGCCCGGCGTACTCGCGCATCCTCGCGATCGGCGGCGTGCGCGGCGAGAACGTCGTGACGAACGACGACATCGCCGGGCCGATCGACTCGTCGGACGAGTGGATCCGCCAGCGCACCGGCATCGTCACGCGCCGACGCGCCGGGGCGGACGTCGACGTCCTCGACCTGTCCGAGGCGGCCGCGCGCGACGCGCTCGCCCGCGCCGGCCTCCAGGGCGCCGACGTCGACGCCGTCATCGTCTCGACCGTCACGTACTTCCACCAGACCCCCGCGGCCGCCGCCGTGCTCGCGGAGCGGCTCGGCGCGACGCCCGCCGCCGCGTTCGACGTCTCCGCCGCGTGCGCGGGCTACGCCTACGCGATCGCCCAGGCGGACGCGCTCGTGCGCGCCGGCACCGCGACCCACGTGCTCGTGGTGGGCGCCGAGAAGATGAGCGACTTCATCGACCCGACGGACCGCTCCATCTCGTTCCTCCTGGGCGACGGCGCGGGTGCCGCGATCGTCGGCCCGTCCGACACCCCGGGGATCGGCCCGACCGTCTGGGGCTCCGACGGCGGCAAGGCGCAGGCGATCCGCCAGACGCACGCGTGGTCGGACCTGCGCGAGGACCCGTCCCTCGGCTGGCCGACGCTGCGCCAGGACGGACCGAGCGTGTTCAAGTGGGCCGCGTTCCAGATGGCGCCGGTCGCCGCGAAGGCCATGGCCGAGGCGGGCGTCACGCCCGCCGACATCGGGGCGTTCGTGCCGCACCAGGCGAACATGCGCATCATCGACCAGATGATCAAGCAGCTCGAGCTCCCCGACACCGTCGCGGTCGCCCGGGACATCGCGGAGACCGGCAACACGTCGGCCGCCTCGATCCCCCTCGCGACGCGGCGCCTGCTCGACGAGGGCCAGGTGCGCTCCGGCGACCTCGCCCTCCAGATCGGCTTCGGCGCCGGCCTCGTCTACGCGGCGCAGGTGGTCGTCCTGCCGTAGGGGAGAATCACCCTGGACGGTCGGCCGCCCCGCCCCCGCGGGAGGACCGACACGTCGGCGGACCCGTCCGTCGCACGCACCGTCACACGCTGTACCGCCCGGGACACACCACCGGGCACCGCCACCGGGACCGGTCGCCGCCGGCCCCACGACAAGGAGAAACCATGGCCTACACCGAGCAGGAAGTCCTCGCCGGCCTCGCGGAGATCGTCGCCGAGGAGACGGGTCTGCCGACCGACGCCGTCGCGCTCGAGAAGTCCTTCACCGACGACCTCGACATCGACTCGCTGTCGATGATGACGATCGTCACGCACGCCGAGGACAAGTTCGGGGTGCGCATCCCGGACGACGAGGTCAAGAACCTCACCACGGTCGGCGACGCCGTGTCCTTCATCACGGGCGCCCAGGCCTGAGCACTCCCCGCCTGCCCCGCAGGCCTGCGGGCGGGTCGGCGTCACCCGCGCCGACCCGCCCGTCCTCCTTCCCCCCGACCCACCCGAGGAGCACCATGTCCGCCGCCACTGAAGTCGTCGTCACCGGTCTCGGCGCCACCACGCCGCTGGGCGGCGACGTGCCCTCGACGTGGGCCGCGGCGCTCGCCGGCGAGTCCGGCGCCCGCACGCTCGAGAACGACTGGGCGGAGCGCTACGAGATCCCGGTGACGTTCGCCGCGACCATCAAGGTGGACCCCGCCGAGGTGCTCGCGCGCCCCGAGATCAAGCGCATGGACCCGTCCACGCAGTACGCGATCATCGCGGCGCGCGAGGCGTGGGCGGACGCGGGCAGCCCCGAGGTCGACGGCGACCGGCTCGGCACGGTCGTGTCGTCCGGCATCGGCGGCATCTGGACCACGCTCGACGGCTGGGACACGCTGCGCGAGCGCGGGGCGCGTCGCATGCTGCCGATGACGGTCCCGATGCTCATGCCGAACTCCCCCACCGCGTACGTGTCGCTCGAGCTCGGCGCGCGCGCCGGTGCGCACGCGCTCGTCTCGGCCTGCGCGTCGGGCGCCGAGGCGATCGGCTACGGCGTCGACATGATCCGCGCGGGCCGCGCGGACGTCGTCGTCGCGGGCGGCACCGAGGCGACGATCCACCCCATGCCGATCGCGGCCTTCGCCGCGTCGCGCACGCTCTCGCTGCGCAACGACGACCCGCAGGGAGCGTCGCGCCCCTACGACGTCGACCGCGACGGGTTCGTCATCGGCGAGGGCTCGGGCGTCGTCGTCCTGGAGAGCGCCGAGCACGCCGCCGCGCGCGGTGCCCGCGTGTACGCGCGCCTCGCCGGCGTCGGGCTGTCGTCCGACGCCTACCACATCACCTCTCCGGACCCGGACGGCCGCGGGCAGGTCGCGGCGATGCGCCGCGCGCTCGAGGAGGCCGGGGTCACGGGCCGCGACGTCGTGCACGTCAACGCGCACGCCACGTCGACCAAGGTGGGCGACCTCACCGAGACCCGGTCCATCCGCTCGCTCCTGGGCGACGACGCCGACCACGTGCTGCTCTCGGCGACCAAGTCGATGACCGGTCACCTCCTCGGCGGCGCCGGGGCGCTGGAGTCGATCTTCACCATCAAGGCCGTCTCGGAGCGTCTCGCCCCGCCGACGATCAACGTGGCGAACCCCGACCCGGAGCTCCAGGTGCCGCTCGTGCGCGACACCCCGGCCGAGCTGCCCTCCGGCGACGTCGTCGCGATCAACAACTCATTCGGGTTCGGCGGCCACAACGTCGCCCTCGCCGTCGCGAGCGTCTGACGCCGCGGGCGGCGGAGCGGCTCCCCGCTCTCGCCGCCCGCGCATCCCCGCCACGATCTGAGATGGACGTCCGTCCAGATGGCGGGTTTCGCCCCGTCCGTCCGACGGCCCTCGCCCGCGGGATCCTGCGGATGGACGCCGTCACGACGGTGCCCGGGGCAATTTCACCCGCGAGCGCTCTCCCGAGCGGTGGTGGGCCCGTATCCCCCTTCCTACGGTTCGCTCGGCACGTCCGTGCCGGAACGCGCTGGACCACGGAAGGAAAGCGGGGGCCATGACCCGACCACGCCATGTACACACTCCACCAGGACGGAGAGGCCGCACACGCAGCGTCGCGATCGCTGCGGCCACCGGTCTCGTCGGCGCGCTGGTGCTCTCCGGTGCCGGCGCGAACGCCGCACCCGGTGACCTGTCCGAGGCCGAGGGACGGTTCCTCTCGGGCACCGTCGCCGGCCTCGACCTGGACACCGTCGCCGCCCTCGAAGGGGCGCTCGCCGAGACCCCGTCCGGCACGCCGCTGGACACCCACCCCCTGAGTGCCGAGGTGCTCAGCGCGCTGGAGATCGACCTCACCGGGGCGCTCCAGCTCCTCGGACCGAACGGCGTCCTCGCGCTCGGCGCCGTGAACCAGTACGCCGAGGCGAACCCGGACGGCTCCGCGCGGGCCGCGTCGGGTGCCGTGTCCGACCAGGGCGCGATCTCGGTGGGCGGCAGCGCGGAGTTCCCCTCCGACGCCCGCCTCGAGCTGACCCAGCTCCTCGGCCCCGGCTTCGAGTCGGTCGTCGCCGACCTCGACCTCACGCTCGGGGCGCTCTCGGCCACGGCGGAGGCGACGGGCGGCACGGCGCCGACCGGTGACTACCAGATCGCCGGGGCGACGCTCGAGCTCGACAGCCCCGCGGTCTCCGGCATCGCGACGACCGTCGACGAGACCGTGGTGCCCGCGGTCGACGGCGCCGTCGGCTCGCTCGTGGGCAGCGACGGCCTGCTCGCGGGTGCGCTCGACACGATCGGCGTCCTCTCGCCGGTGCTCGCGGCGCTCGGTTCGAGCGTCCAGCCGGAGGTTGCGATCGACCTCGACCTCGAGGCCGCGCTCGCACCCGTCCTCGACGAGGACTTCGGCAGCGAGGGCGTCGTCGTCAACGTCGGGGCCGGTACCGTCACCGTCGACCTCGACACGATCCTCGGGGGCGAGGGCTCGCTCAACGGGTTCGACCCCAACACCGAGGTCCTGGACGACGCGGCGATCACGGCGATCCTCGCCGGACTCTCGTCCGCACTCGACGACCTCACGCTCGCGCTGACCGAGACGGTCGAGACCGCGCTGCAGTCGGCGGAGCTCACGTTCGTCGTCGACGCGTCGATCCTCGGTGGACTCACGGCACTCGACATCTCCGTCGTGGGTACGCTCGGCGACATCGTGGCGGGCAACACCGACGAGGTCGACGCCGCGGTCACCGCCTCGCTCCTCGGGGGCGGCATCACCCTCCCGATCGGGACGCTCGTGGGAGCCCTGGCCGCGCCGCTCAACGCGGTGCTGTTCGGCGACTCCGGGATCGTGAGCACCCTCACGGGGACCCTGAACACGGCGGTCGTGACCCCCGTGGTCGCGGCGCTCTCGCCCGTGTTCCAGGTCCTCGACGACGTGGTCAGCCTCGTCGTCAACGTCCAGGAGCCGTCGCCGGCGGTCGTGGACGAGACCTTCACGCAGCGGGCCGGGACGCTCACGCTCCTCTCCCTCGGGGGTGGGACGCCGCTCGCCCAGGTCCACCTGGCGTCGGCGAGCGTGCGCGGCACCGCGGCGATCGAGCCGAGCCTCACCGTCGACCCGACCACCGTCGCCGTGGGCGACTCGACCGATGTCACCGGCGAGGGCTACACGCCCGACTCCACCGTCACCGTCGAGATCCGCGACGCCGAGGGCACGGTCGTCGAGACCGTGACCGGCGTCGAGACGGACGGCGAGGGCGGCTTCACGACGCCGATCACCGTCCCGGCCGGCACGGCTCCGGGTGAGTACGTCGTCGTCGGCATCGACGACACGACGGGCACCGAGGCCGAGACGCCGCTCACGGTCGAGGCCGCGGCGATCGACCCGGGCCTGACGGTCGACCCCACGACGGTCCCGGCGGGCACGCCCACCGACGTCACCGGCACCGGTTACACGCCGTCGTCGACCGTCACGGTGGAGATCCGCGACGGCGAGGGCACGGTCGTCGCCTCCCTCACCGGCGTCGAGACCGACGACGAGGGCGGATTCACGACGCCGATCACCGTCCCGGTCGAGACCGCGCCGGGCGAGTACGTCGTCGTCGGCATCGACGACACGACCGGCACCGAGGCCGAGACCCCGCTCACCGTCGAGGCCGCGGCCATCGAGCCGAGCCTCACGGTCGACCCGACCACCGTGGTCGTCGGCGACTCGACCGACGTCACCGGCGAGGGCTACACGCCCGACTCCACCGTCACCGTCGAGATCCGCGACGCCGAGGGCACGGTCGTCGAGACCGTGACCGGCGTCGAGACGGACGGCGAGGGCGGCTTCACGACGCCGATCACCGTCCCCGTCGGCACGGTTCCGGGCGAGTACGTCGTCGTCGGCATCGACGACACGACGGGCACCGAGGCGGAGACGCCGCTCACCGTCGAGGCCGCGGCCATCGACCCGAGCGTGACGGTCGACCCGAGCACGGTCCTGGCCGGAGAGGCCACCGACGTCACCGGCGAGGGCTACACGCTCAGCTCGACCGTCACGGTCGAGGTCCGGGACGCGTCCGGGACGGTCGTCGCGACCGTCGAGGACGTCCCGACCGACGCGACCGGCGCCTTCACGACGCCCGTGACGATCCCGGCGGGCACCGAGCCCGGTACCTACACGG
Source organism: Cellulosimicrobium composti (assembly GCF_010287905.1). NCBI lineage: Bacteria > Bacillati > Actinomycetota > Actinomycetes > Micrococcales > Promicromonosporaceae > Cellulosimicrobium > Cellulosimicrobium composti. Next base: position 807 of record NZ_JAAFAN010000079.1, on the reverse strand, counting down.
TCGTCGGTATCGACGACACCACGGGCACCGAGGCCGAGGCGCCCCTGACCGTCGAGGCGGACGGCACCGAGGTCGACGGCACCGAAGTGGACGGCACCGAGGTCGACGGCACCGAAGTGGACGGCACCGAGGTCGACGGCACCGAGGTCGACGGCACCGAGGTCGACGGCACCGAGGTCGACGGCACCGAGGTCGACGGCACCGAGGTCGACGGGGACGAGGGCCGCGAGCTCACGTCCACGATGGCCAAGGAGCGCGTCCAGCGCGGTGAGACGCAGACCTTCACCGCGTCGGGCTTCGAGCCGGGCGAGGAGGTGCAGGCGGTCATCAACTCGGAGCCGCTCGTGCTCCCCGTCGCGATCGCGGACGAGAACGGCCAGGTGAGCTGGACGTTCGTCGTGCCGGCCGACTTCGAGGCGGGCCCGCACACGGGCACCGCGACGAGCGTCGCCGAGGGTGACTCGACGGTCGCCGCGTTCGAGGTCTACCTCGTCCCGGCGACCGACGGCGGCACCGGCGGCACCGGCAGCACCGGCAGCACGGGCTCGGGCTCCGGCTCCGGTGGGTCGGGCGGCTCCGGCTCGCTCGCCACCACGGGCGTCGACGGCGTGGCGTACTACCTCGCCGCCGCGTTCCTGCTGGTCGCCGCGGGGGTCGGTGCGCGCTTCGGCGTCCGCCGCCTCCGCTCGACCCGCTAGCCTGTCCCTCGTCGGGGGGGGGGGCGGGGGGCGGCGGGCGGCGGGGGGGGCCGCCCCCCGCGGCGCCGCCCCCCGGGCGGGCGCGCCGCGCGCGGGGGGCGCGGGGGGG
>NZ_JAAFAN010000078.1:0-17585 GCF_010287905.1 Cellulosimicrobium composti | reverse complement strand
TACACCCGCAACGGCGACGACCCGGTCGCCAACCCCAGCACCGCCTCCGGCCGCGACCGCACCACCGCCTCCACCGCGTCCGCAGCCAGCACCGCCAACCGCTCCGCAGGAGCGATCACGACCTCCATCAGACCCTCGTTCCCTCGTGCACCGTGCGGTGCTCCACCGCGACGACGTCCCCCACCTCGACCGAGCGGTACGCCGCGTCGATCACGGCGAGCGTCGCGCGCGCCTCCTCGATGCCGTAGTCCGGCCGGTCCCCGGCCAGCAGCGCGTCGACCACGTGCCGCAGGTACGCCGCCGCGGCGACCTGCCCGGCGTCGGCCGCGATCGCCGTGCGCCCGCCCGGCCCGAACCGCGAGACCGCCGGGGCGTCGTCGTCGGCGACCGCGTGGCCGTGCGAGCCGAGCAGCCGCACGGACGACGTCGTCGGCGTGCCGCCGGGCGCGAACGGGACGCGGCCGAGCGTGATCGTCGCCGTGACGCCGCGCTCCATCTCGAGCGTGACGACCGCCGTGTCCTCGACGCCGGCCGCGCGGTGCGGCTCGAGGAAGAGCGCCCCCGCGAACGCGTGCACCTCGACGGTGCGCAGGCCCGTGAGGTGGTGCGCGGCGTCGGCGCAGTAGCCGAGGAAGTTGAGCAGCTCCCCGCCCCCCGAGAGCGCGCGGTCGACCACGAGCTCGGGCCGCTCGACCGACGTCGCGAAGTGCGCGCCGGACGCGAGGAGCTCGAGGTCGAGGTGGCGCGGGAGACCCACGTGCCCGGCGTCGACCCACGCGCACAGGCGGCGCAGCGCGGGTGCGTGCGTGCGGTTCACGACGGCGCACGTGCGGCCCGTGCGGGCGGCGACCTCGGCGAGGCGGTCGGCGTCGGCGAGGGTCGTCGCGACGGGCTTGTCGACGAGCACGTCGAGGCCGGCCTCGAGGAGCGCGGTCGCGAGTCGTGCGTGCCGCGTCGGCTCGGAGCACACGACGACGAGGTCGACGGGCGACCCGAGCGCGTCCCCGACGGACGCGACGTCCGCGACCTCGGCCCACGCGACCCCGGCGCGCTCGGCGACGGCGCGCGAGTCGTCGCGCACCCAGCCGGGCGCGCCCGCCTCCTCGACGACGCCGACGAGCTCGACCCGCTCGTCCGCGGCGAGGATCCGCAGGTAGTCGGCGGCGTGGCGCACGGCCGAGGCGAACGCGACGCGCAGCGCGGCGGTCATGCCACGACCTCGGCGGGCAGGGGCTCCGCGTAGCCGGGCACGTCGGCGACGCGCTCGCGGCGCCCGGAGAGGAGCGAGCGCTGCGCGGCGAGCGCCGTCGCGAGCGCGGCGCGGACCTGGGCCGTCGTGACGACGGGCGCCGCGTCGCCGCGCACGACGTCGAGCCAGTGCGCGAGCTGGAGGCCGAGCGCCCCCTCGACGGACACGGGCGGCGCGGTCGTCGCGTCGGAGTGCAGCCCGTCCTCCTCCGTGGTGGAGTGCGCCAGCGTGCCCTCGGTGCCCACGAGCACGACGCGCCGCACGAGGTCGCCGCGGCTGCGCAGCGCGTAGCAGAGCTCGAGCGTCGCGAGCGCGCCCGACGCGGTGCGCAGCTGCACGTGGAACGAGTCCGGCGACTCCATCTCGGGCGAGAACGTGCGGAAGCCGCGCGCGAAGACCTCGACGGGCTCGTCGTCGAGCAGCCACGTCGCGGCGTCCATGATGTGCGTGCCGTTGTGCACCGGGTGACCGCCCGAGAGCTCCGGGTCGAGCTGCCAGCCGCGCCACCCGCCCGGCCACGCGTGGCCGGTGTACCAGGAGATGTGCGCGAGGCGCGGGGTGCCGATCTCGCCGCGCCGCGCGGCCGCGGCGAGCGCGGTCACCGCGGGCTGGAAGCGGACCGTCTGCCCGACGACGAGCGTCGTGCCGCGGCCCTCGGTCGCGGCGACCATGGCGTCGAGCTGGGGGAGCGAGAGCGCGGCGGGCTTCTCGACCTGCACGTGCTTGCCGGCCTCGCCCGCGGCGATCGTGTCGGGCGCGTGCGTCGGCGTGGCCGTCACGACGTCGACGGCGGCCACCGCGTCGTCGGCGAGCGCGTCGTCGAGGCGGGTCGTCGCCCGCGCGCCGGGGACGAGCGCGGCGAGCGCCCGGGTCCGTGCGAGGTCGTGCCCGACGACCCAGCGCACGTCCGCCCCGGGGAGGGCGGCGAGCGCCGTGAGGTGCTCGCGCGCGAACGCGCCGATGCCGACGACCGCGACGCCGACGGCCGGGCGGGTGTCGCGGGGTCCCGGACGGTCCGCCGGGAGGGGAGGTCTCACGCCGTGGTCACCCCGAGCGCGCGGTCGATGGGCTGGTAGTGCGACGCGACGGCGGCGCGGAACGCCTCGACGTCGCCCGCCTCCGCGGCGTCGAGCATCGCGCCGTGCGCGCGCGCCGTCTGGTCGAGGTCCGCGGCGACGGAGATCCCGAGCTTCGGGATGACGGCGGTGTGGACGTCCCAGAACGCGGCGACGAGCTGCCCGACGAGCGAGTTGTCGAGGCGGGAGAGCAGGCCCGTGTGGAACGCGCGGTCCTGCGTCGCGAACGACAGGCCGTCGGCGGCGGCGTCGACCATCTCGTCCACGAGGGCGTGGAGGTCCGGGTTGGAGGTCCCGGCGAGGCTCGCGACGATCCGCTCGGCCATCGACAGGTCGAGCGCCTGGCGCACCTCGACGACGTCGCGCAGCGCGCGCAGGTCGTCGCCGGGGGACAGGACGCCGCGGAAGACGAGCGCCTCGACGAGCGCGTCGAGCGACATGTTGCCCACGAAGGTCCCGTGGCCGTGCCGCACCTCCACGATGTCGAGGGTCGAGAGGGTGCGGATCGCCTCGCGCACGCTGGAGCGCGAGACGCCCAGGTGCTCGCACAGCTCGGCCTCGGTCGGCAGCGGGTCGCCCGGCCGCAGGCCCTCCCCGAGGATGAAGTCCTTGATCCGGTCGGCCGTCGTCGTGCGCCGCGGTGCGCTCGAGCCGTTGGTGCTCGTCGTGGAGGCGTCGAGCGTCGCGAAGCTCCTCCGCCGTGGTGTCGCCATCTTGACCCCTTCGGTTTCTGGTCCTAGTGTCATGCTACACAACGTCAGACATCAGACATCTTCTCTCTGAAGAGTCGTCGTCTTTCCTGTCAGGAGAATCAATGAAGCTTCATGTCAGCTCGCCTCCCGGTCGCAGGGGTGTTGCCGCCCTGGCCGCAGGCGTCGTCCTCGCCCTCGGCCTCGCGGCCTGCTCCACGGGCGGCGCCACGCAGGACGAGGAGACCCAGGGCAGCGCGGCCCAGGGCGAGATCGACCCCGACGGGGTGATCGAAGCCGGCATCTCGTACGCCCTCTCTGGTGGTTTCGACCCGATGACGACCAGCGGTGCCGTGACAGTAGCCGCCAACTGGCACGTCTTCGAAGGCCTCACGGAGATCGACCCCGCGACGCGCGACGTGTACGCCGCGCTGGGCACCGACCTGCCGGAGCAGGTCGACGACACGCACTACGAGGTCGACATCCGCGAGGGAGCACTCTTCCACGACGGCACGCCCGTCACCGTCGACGACGTCGTCTACAGCTTCGAGCGCGTGCTCGACCCGGAGAACGCGTCCCTCTACGCGGGGTTCATCGACTTCCTCGAGTCCGTGACGCCGGTCGACGAGGACACGGTGTCGATCAACCTCAAGTACCCGTTCAGCCTCGTGCCCGAGCGCCTCGCGGTCGTCAAGATCGTGCCGCAGGCCCTCGTCGAGGCCGACTACGAGGGCTTCAACGCCCTCCCCGTCGGCACCGGCCCGTTCACGATGACGGGCGCCACCCCCGAGGACAAGATCACCTTCGAGCGCTTCGACGACTACAACGGCCGTCGCCCCGCGCTCGCCAAGGGCATGGTCTGGAACCTGCTGTCCGACCCGGCCGCGCGCGTCACCGCCATGAGCTCCGGCACCGTCAGCGCGATCGAGGACGTCCCCTACATCGACGTCCCGACGCTCGAGGGCACCGTCGACGTCGAGTCCGTCCAGTCGTTCGGCACGCTCTTCATGATGTTCAACACGGACCTCGCGCCGTTCGACGACGTCCGCGTCCGCCAGGCGTTCTTCCACGCGCTCGACATGGACAAGATCATCGAGAACGGCCTGCTCGGCAACGGCGCCAAGGCGACGAGCTTCCTCCCGGAGAGCCACCCGAACTACCACGAGGCCTCCACGCAGTACGACTACGACCCCGAGAAGGCCAAGTCGCTGCTCGCCGAGGCCGGCGTGTCCGACCTGTCGATCACGCTGCTCACGACCGACACCGGCTGGGTCGCCGACATCGCGCCGCTCATCAAGGAGAACCTCGACGCGATCGGCGTCGACACCACGCTCGACATCGGCCAGTCCGCGGGCCAGTACTCCAAGGTCGACAACGGCGACCTGCAGGTGATGGTCGCCCCCGGTGACCCGTCGGTCTTCGGCAACGACCCCGACCTGCTCATGCGCTGGTGGTTCGGCGACAACGTGTGGTCCCAGTCCCGCTACCGCTGGAACGACGACCCGAAGTTCGCCGAGCTCCAGACGATCCTCGACTCCGCCGTCCGCACCTCGGGCGACGAGCAGCAGGAGCTGTGGAACCAGGCGTACGACCTGATCTCCGAGGAGGTGCCGCTGTACCCGCTGCTGCACCGCAAGCTGCCCACCGCGTGGGACAGCTCGCAGATCCAGGGCTTCAAGCCCCTGCCCGTCACGGGGCTGTCCTTCCTCGACGCCGGCGTGGTCAAGTAGCCGGACCGCAGTAGCCCGACCACCGGTCCCCTCGCCACGCCCCTGGCGAGGGGACCGGTCCCCAGAACGGAAGCCGTCATGCACCGCACCACCGCCACCCCGGGAGGACACCCGTGAGCGCGATCCTGCGCCTCGTCGGTCGCCGCCTCCTGCAGCTGCCGATCATGATCCTCGGCATCACGTTCCTCGTGTTCGTCGTGATGTCGTTCTCGAACGTCGACCCGGCCATCACGGCGCTGGGCGAGAGTGCGTCGGTGGAGGCGCGCGAGGCGTACCGCGAGGCGAACGGTCTCAACGACCCGCTCCTCGTCCGGTACGTCGCCTTCCTGGGCGGCCTGCTGCAGGGCGACCTCGGCACGTTCAGCGCGCGCCAGATCCCCGTCTTCGACGAGATCGCGCGCGCCCTGCCCATCACGCTCCAGCTCACGTTCCTCGGCCTCGCGGTCGCGGTGGTGTTCGCGCTGGTCCTCGGCGTCCTGGCGGCGCTCTTCCGTGACCGCTGGCCCGACAAGGCGATCCGCGTGGTCTCCGTGGCCTCGCTCGCGACGCCGTCGTTCTGGCTCGCCGTCCTGCTCATCCAGGCCGTCACGCTCGGCCTCGGGTGGCTCCCGGCGAGCGGCCCCCTGCCCGAGCCGTCGGAGGACCTCGGCGGCTACCTCGCGCGCATGGCGCTGCCCGCTCTCGCGCTCGCCGTGCCGGTCGTCGGCCAGCTCACGCGCGTGGTCCGCACGTCCGTCGTCGAGGAGCTCGACAAGGACTACGTGCGCACGGCGATCGGCGCCGGCATCCCGCGCCACACCGTCATCGGGCGCAACGTGCTGCGCAACGCGCTCATCACGCCCATCACGGTGCTCGGCCTGCGCATCGGCTACCTCATCGGCGGCGCCGTCGTCATCGAGGTCATCTTCGCGCTGCCCGGCATGGGCACGCTCATCCTCAACGGGGTCACGAACAACGAGCCCAACCTCGTGCAGGGCGTGACCCTCACCGTGGCCCTCGCCTTCGTGCTCATCAACATCGTGGTCGACATGCTCTACGTGCTCGTCAACCCGCGGATCAGGACGGTGTGACGTGCGACGCCAGCTCACCGAACGACTCTCCCGCCCCGGCCTGCGCCTGCGCGCCCTGCCGCTGGGCTCCAAGATCGCCCTCGCCTTCGTCGCGCTGGTCGCGCTCGCCGCGGTCTTCGCGCCGCTCGTCGCGACGCACGACCCGCTCACGACGGGGACCCCGGTCCAGCCGCCGAGCGCCGAGAACTGGTTCGGCACCGACCGCCAGGGCCGCGACATCTTCGCGCGCGTCGTGTACGGCGCCCGCTACTCGCTCGTCATCGGCCTCGGCGCCACGGCGATCGCCCTCGCGGTCGCGGCCGTGCTCGGCTCGATCGCCGCGACGGCGAACAAGAAGGTCTCCGAGACGCTCATGCGCGTCCTCGACATCATCATGGCGTTCCCCGGGATCGCGCTCGCGGCGGTGCTCGTCTCCGTCTTCGGCCGCTCGCTCCCGGTGCTCGTCCTCACCATCGCGTTCCTCTACGTGCCGCAGCTCTCACGCGTCGTGCGGGCCAACGTGCTCGACCAGTACGGCGAGGACTACGTCGCGGCGACGCGCGTCATGGGCGCGCGGACGTCGTGGATCCTCGCGAAGCACGTCGCGCGCAACTGCGCCGCGCCGGTGCTCGTGTTCACCACGGTCCTCGTCGCCGACGCGATCGTCCTCGAGGCGTCGCTGTCCTTCATCCAGGCGGGCGTCCCGGACCCCGAGCCGTCGTGGGGCAACGTCATCGCCGCGGGCCGCGACCTCGTCATGGGCGGCTACTGGTGGGCCACGTTCTTCCCGGGCCTCGCGATCATGCTCACCGTCCTGTGCCTCAACATCCTGTCCGAGGGCATGACGGACGCGATGGTCGCCGCCCCCCGCGCGACCCGCGCCACGCCGGCGAAGGCCGCCGCGACGGACCCCACGGCCGTCGCCGTCTCCGCCGAGCTCACGGCCATGGACGCCGACGAGCCCGTCGAGACCGCCGACGAGGCGCGCCTCGTCGAGTCGGAGCCCGTCGTGCAGGACGTCGAGCCCGAGGTCGAGCACGTCGGCCGGGCGATCCCGCTCGCGGAGCGCCTCGCCGTGCTGCGCGGGACCGAGAGCGCGCGCTCCGACCGCCACGTGTACACGGGCGACGCCGAGCCGCTCCTCGAGGTGCGCAACCTGTCCATCCGGTTCCCGGCGCGCCACGGCGACGTCGCGGTCGTCGACGACGTGTCGTTCTCGGTACGTCCCGGCGAGACGATGGCGCTCGTCGGCGAGTCCGGCTGCGGCAAGTCGATCACGTCGCTCGCCGTCATGGGCCTGCTCGACGCGTCCGCCCAGATCAGCGGCGAGATCCTCTACGGCGGCAAGAACCTGCTCGCCATGGGCAACCGCGAGCGCGCGTCGCTGCGCGGCACGGACATCGCGATGATCTACCAGGACGCGCTGAGCTCGCTCAACCCGTCGATGCTCATCCGCGCCCAGATGAAGCAGCTCACGCGCCGCGGCGGCACCCGGACGGCCGAGGAGCTCCTCGAGCTCGTGGGCCTCGACCCCGAGCGCACCCTCAAGAGCTACCCGCACGAGCTCTCCGGCGGCCAGCGCCAGCGCGTGCTCATCGCCATGGCGCTCACGCGCGACCCGAAGCTCATCATCGCGGACGAGCCGACGACGGCCCTCGACGTCACCGTCCAGGCCCAGGTCGTCGCGCTGCTCGACGAGCTGCGCGAGAAGCTCGGGTTCGCGATGGTCTTCGTCAGCCACGACCTCGCGCTCGTCGCGGAGATCGCGCACCGCATCACGGTCATGTACGCGGGCCAGGTCGTCGAGCAGGCGCCCACGGGCGAGCTGCTCGCCGACCCGCGCCACGAGTACACGCAGGGCCTGCTGGGCGCGGTGCTGTCGATCGAGCAGCGCTCGACCCGACTGCACCAGATCCCCGGCACCGTCCCGTCGCCGCGCGACTTCCCGACGGGCGACCGGTTCGCGCCGCGCTCGTCGCAGCCCGACCGCGGCCTCGACGTGCGGCCCGTCCTGCGGGCCGTGGACGACGACGGCCAGCACCTCGTCGCGATGCCGCCGGCCGAGCCGGTCGGCGCCGGCACCGCTCCGATCACCACGGGAGGGACGCGATGAGCGCCACCGACACGACCCCGCGCACCGGGGACGGCGCCGCGGGCGACCGCGAGACGCCCGTCGTCGAGCTGCGGAACGTGCACGTCGTCTTCACGTCCCGCACGGGCTCGCTGTTCCGCGCGAACCGCGTGCACGCGGTGAACGACGTCAGCGTCCAGGTGCGGCGCGGCAGCACGCTCGGCATCGTCGGCGAGTCCGGCTCGGGCAAGTCGACCATGGCGAAGGTGCTCGTCGGCCTCCAGGCGCCGACGGAGGGCGAGATCCGCTTCCGCGGCACGGCGGTCTCGAAGTACACGGCCGACGTGCGCCGCCGGGTCGGCCGCGTCGTGTCCGTCGTCTTCCAGGACCCCGCGACCGCGCTCAACGCGCGCATGCGGATCCGGGACGCGCTGCGCGACCCGCTCGACGTGCACCGCGTGGGCGACGCGGCGTCCCGTGAGGCACGCGTGCGCGAGCTCGTGCACCTCGTGGGCCTGCCGGAGTCGGCCCTCGACGCGCTCCCGGGCCAGCTCTCGGGCGGCCAGCGCCAGCGCGTCGCCATCGCCCGGGCGCTCGCGCTCGAGCCCGACGTGATCGTCGCCGACGAGCCGACGTCCGCCCTCGACGTGTCGGTCCGCGCCCAGATCCTCAACCTGCTCGCCGACCTCAAGGCCGAGCTCGACCTGGGGATGGTCTTCATCTCGCACGACATCCAGACCGTGCGGCACGTGTCCGACGAGATCGTCGTCATGCAGGGCGGCCGGATCGTCGAGTCGGGCCCCGCCGCGCGCGTGCTGGACGACCCGCAGGACGACTACACCCGCACGCTGCTCGCCGCGGCGCCCGCGCTGCTGTGAGCGGCGCGCCCCTCGCGGGGGCGGGACCCACCCAGACCCACACACCGCTGAACCCAGAACCGGAGCACCTCGTGACCAGCCCCACCTTCCGCGGGATCGTCCCGCCCGTCCTCACCCCGCTCACGACCGAGGGCGAGGTCGACGTCGCGTCGCTCGAGCGCCTCGTGGACCACCTCGTCACCGAGGGCGTGCACGGCCTGTTCGTGCTCGGGTCGACCGGCGAGGTCGCCTACCTGACCGACGAGCAGCGCGACCTCGTGGTGCGCACGGTCGTGCGCGCCGCCGACGGCCGCGTGCCCGTCATGGGCGGGGCGATCGACCTCACGACGGCGCGCGTCGTCGAGCGCGCGAAGGCCCTCGTGGCGGCCGGGGCGGACGCGGTCGTCGCGACGGCGCCCGTGTACGCGCTCAACGACCTCGACGAGATCGAGCGCCACCTGCGCGCGGTCGCCGCCGCCGTGGACGTCCCGCTGTTCGCGTACGACATCCCGGTCCGCGTGCGCACCAAGCTCCCGGCCGACCTCCTCGTGCGCCTCGGCGTCGAGGGCGTCCTCGCGGGCGTCAAGGACTCCTCGGGCGACGACGTCGGCTTCCGCCGCCTCGTCGCCGCGAACGCGGCCGCGGGCTCGCCGCTCGCGCTGTTCACGGGGCACGAGGTCGTCGTGGACGGCATGCTGCTGCTCGGCGCCGACGGCGTCGTCCCGGGCCTCGCGAACGTCGACGCGGGCGGCTACGTGCGCCTGTGGGACCTCGCCCAGGCCGGCAAGTGGGACGACGCGAAGCTCGAGCAGGACCGCATCGCGGCACTCTTCGAGATCGTGTTCCAGGCGAAGGGCCGCTCGGGCGACGCCGCGGGCGTCGGGGCGTTCAAGATCGCTGCGCGCGCGCAGGGGCTCATCGACACCCCGACGCTCGCGTTCCCGGTCGAGGCGCTCGACGCCGACGTCGCGGCCCGCGTCGAGGAGATCACGCGTGCCGCAGGGCTCCTGGGTGACTGACGTCGTCGTCGGGGTCGACCTCGGCGGCACGAAGACCGCCGCCGCGACCGTCGGCCCCGACGGCGCGCTCGGCCCCGTCCGCACGGTGCCCACGCCCGGCCCGGCCGGTCCGGACGCCGTGCTCGACGCCGTGGCGGGCCTCGTGCGCGAGGTCCTCGCCGCAGTCCCGGTGCGGGCCGGGCACGTCGCGCGCCTGCGCGGGCTCGGCGTCGGCACGGCCGGCGTGATCGACGTCGGCCGCGGGGTCGTCGTCTCGGCGACCGACACCCTCCCCGGCTGGCCGGGGACCGACGTCGCGGGCGGGCTGCGCCGCCGGCTCGCCGACCTCGCCGTCCCGGACGCGACCGGGGATCCGGCCGCCCTGCCCGTGTTCGTCGAGAACGACGTCGACGCGCACGCCGCGGGCGAGGTCTGGCTCGGCGCGGCCGCGGGCGCGCGCAGCGCGCTGCTCGTCGCGGTCGGGACGGGGATCGGGGGCGCCGTCGTGCTCGACGGCCGTCCCCTGCGCGGTGCGCACCACGTCGCCGGCGAGCTGGGCCACGCGCCCGTGCCGGGCGCGGAGCTCATGCGCTGCACGTGCGGGCGCGAGGGTCACGTCGAGGCGATCGGCGCGGGCCCCGCGATCCACCGCCGCTACCTCGCGCTCGGCGGCGACGCCGCGAGCCCGGACACGCGCGACGTCGTCGCGCGCGCCGTCGCGGGCGACGAGCTCGCGGCCTCGGTCGTGCGCGACGCCGCCCAGGCCGTGGGCCGGGCGGTCGCGGCCGTCGTCACGGTGCTCGACCCGGAGGTCGTCGTGGTCGGCGGCGGGATGGCGGGCGCGGGGGACCTGTGGTGGTCCGCGCTCGAGGACACGCTGCGCGCCGAGGTCGTCGACGTCCTCGCCGACGTGCCGCTGCGGCCCGCCGCGCTGGGGAACGCGGCGGCCGTGGTCGGCGCGGCGCGCGGCGCGTGGAACCTGGTGGAGGACGTCACGACCGTCGGAGGGACGCGATGAGCACCGAGCACGAGACCCGGACCTGGACGCGCGAGGCCGTGCTCGACGCGATGCGCGGGCGCCTCACCGTGTCCTGCCAGGCGTACCCGGGCGAGCCGCTGCGCGACCCGCGCACGACCGCGCAGATGGCGCGCGCCGTCGTCGCCGGGGGAGCGGTGGCCGTGCGCGCGCAGGGCCTGGAGGACGTCGCGGCGGTCGTCGCCGCGGTGGACGTCCCGGTCGTCGGGCTGTGGAAGGACGGCGACGGCGGGGTCTTCATCACGCCGACGTTGGAGCACGCGCGCGCCGTCGCGGACGCGGGCGCGCACGTCGTCGCGCTCGACGGCACGCGCCGCCCGCGCCCCGACGGGCTGACCCTCGCGGAGACCGTCGCGCGCCTGCGCGAGACGACCGACGCGCTCGTCATGGCCGACTGCGGGTCGCTCGACGACGCGCTCGCCGCGCAGGACGCGGGCGTCGACCTGCTCGGCACGACCCTCGCGGGCTACACGGGCGAGCGCCCGAAGACCGAGGGCCCGGACCTCGAGCTCGTGGACGAGGTGGTCGCGGCGTGCTCGCTGCCCGTCGTCGTCGAGGGCCGCGTGCACACCCCGGCCCACGCCGCCGAGGCCATGGCGCGCGGCGCGTTCAGCGTGTGCGTGGGCACGGCCATCACGCACCCGACGACGATCACGTCGTGGTTCGTGGGCGCGGTCGAGCCCGGGCACCGCTGACCGGCGTCAGGCGCGTCCGCGGCGTCCGAGCACGCCGCGGACGTACGCGGCTTGGCCCGCGTGCTCCAGGCTGTCGACGGCGACGCTCACGAGCCGCACGCCCAGCGTCACCGGAGGGTCCCACGCGTCGTCCACGACGCGGTCGAGGTCGTCGTCCGTGAGCGCGGCGAGCACGTCCTGCGACTCGACCTGGACGGCGTGCGCGTAGCCGAGCAGGAGGTCGTCGCTCGCGCGCACGCGCCCCACGTCGGCCGCCGACTGCCCGTAGCCCGTCGCGTCGTCGTCGAACGGCAGGCCGAACCGCGCGGCCCAGCCGTCGCGCGTCCACACCTGCTCGCGCCCGACGGCGGCCGCGACCTGCGCGTCCTGGCCGCGGGCCAGGTGCCACGCGAGCCACGCGATCGAGTTGGCACCCGGGTCGAGGCGGGCGGCGAGCGCCTCCTCGCCGAGCCCGTCGACCGCGCGCGTCACGGTCGGGCCGATCCGTCCGAACAGGTCCTCCAGCAGCGTGCGGGCGTCCACGTGTCCCCCCTCGTCGTCGGTCACCTCCCGGCAGCCTCCGACGAGCCGTGCGCGGTCGCGACCCGAACGGGGTCACCCGAGCGTGACGACGACCGTGCCCGCCTTGTGCTCGTGCTCCACGTGCCGGTGCGCGTCGGCCACGCGGTCGAGCGGGTACGCCCGGTCGACGACTGCCCGCAGCGTGCCCGCCGCGCCGCGCGCGAGCGCGTCGTGCAGGGTCGCGCGCTGGAGGTCGGTCGGCCGCAGCCCGGTGAACGCGACGCGACCGCGCCGCCCGTGCGCGCGGCGTGCGGTCCACAGGGTGCGCCACAGGATGCCTGCCGAGGGCACGGTCGTGAGGTACACGCCGTCGTCCGCGAGCAGGTGCCGGCACCGCCGGTACGACGACGCGCCCGCGACGTCGAAGACGACGTCGTAGCGCGGGCGTCCCGCGTCGTCCGCGTCCGGCGCGGTCACGTCCCGCACGGTCCGGTCCACGACCTCGGCCGCGCCGAGCGCCCGGGCCAGGTCGAGGCCGCGCGGGCCGGTCACGGCGGTGACGTGCGCGCCCGCGTGCGCGGCGACCTGGACCGCGGCCGTCCCGACGCACCCCGACGCGCCGACGACGAGCACACGCGTCCCCGGGCGCACCGTGGCGTGGTCGGTGAGGAACGGCAGCGCGGTGAGCGGCCCCGCTGCGAGGACCGCGGCGTCGACGTCGGTGAGCGCGTCGGGCGTCGGGACGACGGCGCTCGCGTCGGGCACGAGGACGAGCTCGGCGTGCGCCCCGGCGCCCATGCGCGTGAGCGCCGTGACCCGGTCGCCGACGGCGAACCGCGTGACCTCCTCGCCGACCGCGACGACCTCGCCCGCGACCTCGCCGCCGAGCACGGGGGAGCGCGGCCGGCGCAGCCCGAACGCGAGGCGCGCGAACCACGGCGAGCCCGCGCGCGCCGCGACCCCCGCGGCGGCGAGCGTGCTCGCGCGGTTGCGCACGAGCAGGTCGTGCGGCCCGGGCACCGGGTCGGGGAGCGTCGAGACGCGCACGACGTCGGGCCCGCCGTAGACCGGGGCCGTCGCCGCCCTCATCGGGTCGCCCTCCGCCTGCGCGGTCCGCGCCCGTCGGTGGCCTTGTCGGTGGCCTTGTCGGTGGCCCCGTCGACGTCACCGGCGGCGGGGCCGGCGGGGGCGTCGGTGTCGTCGTCGGGGTAGGCGAACACCTCGTCGAGCGTCGTGCCGAGCGCGCGGGCGATGAGGAACGCCGTCTCGAGCGACGGCGAGTAGCGTCCCTGCTCGATCGCGATGACGGTCTGGCGCGTGACGCCCACGCGCTCCGCGAGCTCCGCCTGCGTCATCTCGCCGCGCGCGAAGCGCAGCGCCCGGATCACGTTCGTGACGCGCGTCGGCTTGCCGCCCACGTCACACCCCCCGCCGGTAGGCCACGAGCGTGACGACGGACGAGACCACGGCCATGACGACGAACCCGAGGTAGATCGTGTTCGCGATCCAGAACGTGTCCGCGTCGGCGAGCGCGAGGACGAGCGCGCCGAGCGCCCCGCCGACGACGCCCCACTGGCCGGCGAGCGTGCCGCGGCGCGCGAGGTCGCGGTCGCGCTCGTCGGTGCGGAGGCTCTCGCTGGGGCGGGCGATCTCGACCACGATGCGCACGACGATCCCGGCGACGACGGCGCCCGCGACCGACCACAGCAGAGGGCCGACGTAGGCGACGTCGGCGAGCGGGCCGCCGTCGGCCCGGGACAGCACGACCCCGACGTACGCGGCGTACACGACGACGCTCACGACGAGGTAGACCCACGTGCCCTTCTCCTCGTAGGACATGGCCGCTCCCGTCTCGACGTGACCTCGAAGTCAAAGATCGCTGACATCACGACGGTAAAGAAGAACGGACATCGTGTCAAGAGTTCTTGACATATATCCTCGGCGCGGGGCGGTTCACCGCCGTCCCGCTCGGGGAGCCGTCAGGGCCACGACCAGGGTGGTGGCCGCCCTCGTCGCGAACGTGGTCGTCCGGCGCCGTCGCCGCGCCCGTCCCGGTCGGCGGGCGGTTAGCGTTGTCCCGTCCCCGCGCGCCGCACCGGGCGCGCGGCGCCGTGCCAGCCGGAGGTGCCGATGGAGTTCCCGTTCAGCCTCACCGAGGAGCAGATCCTCTCGCTCATCGTCGTGGGCACGGTCGCGGTCGTCGCGATCGTCGTCGTGAACGCGCTCGCGCCCAAGGCCGGCGTCGCGGCGCCCCTGGTCCTCGTGGCCGTCGGCGTCGTCGTGAGCTTCGTGCCCGTCGTCCCCGAGATCGAGATCGAGCCCGAGTGGATCCTCGCCGGGATCCTGCCGCCGTTGCTCTACTCGGCCGCCGTGAGCCTGCCGACGATGGACTTCCGGCGCGACTTCACGGCGATCAGCGGGCTCTCGGTCGTGCTCGTGGTGCTCAGCACGGTGCTGCTCGGGTACCTCTTCACGTGGCTCATCCCCGGCATCCCGCTCGCCGCCGGGTTCGCGCTCGGCGCGATCGTCAGCCCCACCGACGCCGTCGCGACGTCGATCGTCAAACGGCTCGGCGCCTCACCGCGCGTCGTCACGCTGCTCGAGGGCGAGAGCCTGCTCAACGACGCGTCCGCGCTCGTGCTCCTCCGCTCGGCCATCGCCGCGATCGGCGTGTCGCTCGCGCACGACGGGGACCACGTGCCGGTGTCGCTCTGGGCGGTCGCGGGCGACTTCGTCTTCGCGGTGGTCGTCGCGGTCGCGATCGGGTTCGTCGTCGGCTTCGTCGGCCTGTTCGTCCGGCGGCGCCTCGCCAACCCGGCGCTCAGCACCGCGGTCTCGTTCGTCGCGCCGTTCCTCGCGTACCTGCCGTCCGAGGAGCTCGGCGCGTCGGGCCTCGTCGCCGTCGTCACGGCGGGACTCGTCACCGGCAACGGCGCGGCCAAGTACCTGCGACCCCAGCACCGGCTCGCCGAGGAGTCGAACTGGCGCACGGTCGAGCTGCTGCTCGAGGGCGCCGTGTTCCTCCTCATGGGCCTCGAGCTGTTCGCCCTCGTCACCGACGTCCGCGAGGCGGACGGGAGCCTGTGGCGCGCGGCAGGCATCGCGGCCCTCGCCGCCGTCGTCATCCTCGCGGTCCGCTCGGCCTACGTCACCACGCTCCTGCGGTCGCTCGCGCGGCGCGCACGGCGCGGCGAGTCGCTGCGCGGCGTCATCGCGGGCATGCAGGAGAAGCTCGACGCGAAGTACGGCCCGCCGCAGGCGCCGCTCGCCGCGGTCGACCCGTCGGGGCAGCGTCAGGACGTCGCGCGCACCGGCGGGCCGGGGGCGGTGCCGGAGGCCCGCGTCGGGCGCATCCGCCTCTCGCTGCGCCGCCGCGCCGCGGACATCGACTACCTCACGGCCGAACGGCTCGGGTGGCGCGAGGGCACGCTCCTCGTCTGGGCCGGGATGCGCGGCGTCGTCACGCTCGCCGCGGCCCAGACCCTCCCGCTCGACACGCCGCAGCGCTCGTTCCTCGTGCTCGTCGCGTTCGGCGTGGCCGCCGGGACGCTCGTCGTCCAGGGCGGGACGCTGCCGTGGGTCGTGCGCCGCCTCGGACTCTCGGGCGGTCACTCGCGCGCCGACGAGGACCGCGGCGCCGTGCGCGCCGAGCTCGACGCCGCCGCGGTCGCCGTCATCGACGCGCCCGACCTGCGGCGCCCCGACGGCACGCCCTACGACGGCGACGTCGTCGCCCGCGTGCGCCGCGACGTCGTGCGCGAGCTCGAGAACCGCGACACCGACGCCGCGACGTCGGCCGACCTGTTCGCGCAGTACAAGGAGCTGCGCCTGCGCGCGATCGCCGCGCAGCGCGCCACGCTGCTCGAGGCCCGCACGTCCGGCGCCTACAGCTCGCAGGCGCTGCGCCACGCGCTCGACCTGCTCGACGCCGAGCAGATCGACCTCGAGATCCGCCGCGGCCCGTACGTCCCGGGCGACGACGACTGAGTCACCGGTGGTCGAGCGGGGGCGAGCTCAGGCAGAAGGGGTGGCCCTCCGGGTCGGCGTAGACGCGGAACAGGTCGTCGGGGTGGCCTTCCTCCGCCGGGGTGCCCGTCAGCGGGCGTGCCCCGCACGCGAGCGCGTGCTCGTGCGCCGCCGCGAGGTCCGGCACGTCCAGGTCGACGTGGACCCGGGCGCCGCCCGGCCACGGCGGCACGGCCGCGTCGGAGCGCTGGAACGCCAGGCGTGACGCGCCGCCCGGGACCTGGAGCGAGAGCCAGTCGTCGCCCTCCGGGTCGACCTCCTCGTGGCCGGGCGTGTACTCCCACCCGGTGAGGCCGCGGTAGAACTCGGCGAGCCCGCGCGGGTCGCGCGCGTCGACCGTGACGTTGCGCAGGCGCAGGGGCCGCAGGTCGTGCACCGTCAGCCGACCTGCTCGCGCAGCCACGCGACGTCCGCGGGGACGTCCGCGTGCGTCTCGCACACGACCGACGTCCCGGCGGCGTGCACGACGCCGAGCAGGAGGTCGGGGTCGATCGAGCCCGAGGTCAGGCCCGCGTGCCGGTCCGCGCCGGAGCCCGCGGCGTCGCGGCTGTTGTTGAGGTGCACGAGGTCCACGCGGCCCGTGATCGCGCGGACCTGCTCGACCGCCGTCGTGAGGTCGATGCCGCCCGCCCACGCGTGGCACGTGTCGAGGCAGAACCCGACGTTCGCGGCGCCGTCGGCCTGCTGGATCGCCGCCCACAGGCCCTCGATGCGGTCGAGGCGGCGCGCCATCGAGAAGTCGCCGCCCGCGGTGTTCTCGACGAAGACGGTGACGTCGGTCTCCAGGGCGTCGATCGCCTTGCGCCAGTTGTCGAACCCCTTCGCCGGGTCGTCCTTCGCGGTGACGTGCCCGCCGTGGACCACGACGCCGACCGCGCCGACCGCCGCCGCGCCGTCGACGATCTGCTGGAGCAGCTTGCGGCTCGGGATGCGGATGCGGTTGTTCGTGCTCGCCACGTTGATGACGTACGGCGCGTGCACGACGAGCTCGAGGCCAGCCGCCGCGGCGGCGTCCTTCAGGGCCTCCGCGCCGCCCGGGAACGTGAACTCCGGTCCCTTCCAGGACTGCGGGTCGCCGAGGAAGATCTGGGCGACGTCCGCACCGATGCTCGCGGCCTGCGCGATGACGTCCGACTGGTCGAGGTGGGCTCCGATCCGCATGGGACCAACCTACGCGGCCCCGCCCACGCCGCGCCGCCGGCGCCGGGGTCACCAGCCGGTGCTGCCCCGGCGGATGACGTCGCGGCGCAGGTCGAGCAGCGCGGCGCGGGCCCGGCGACGGCGGTCGGCCGGGTCGATCGTGAGCTCGTCGCCCGCGTTCGCGCGACGTCGCGGCTCGCCGTGCGTGTTGAGGTCGCCCGCGCCGTGCTCCGGGCTCGGGGTGCGCTCGGCGACGGCGCCGACGGTCGGGCCCGTCACGGAGGTGCTGGGCGCGGGGGCGGAGAAGAGCGGGCGGTGGTCCGGCACGGTGGCCTCCTCGGCCGCGGGGGGGCCCCGCGCCCCCGGGGGGGGGGGCGGGAGTTGTGGGGCCCGGGCCGGGGCCCGCGGCCCCCCCGCGGTGGGGGGGGGGGGTTTGACCCCGTGGGGCGCGGGGGGTGGGGGGGGTTT
>NZ_JAAFAN010000077.1:0-17801 GCF_010287905.1 Cellulosimicrobium composti | reverse complement strand
GCTGTCGTCCGCCGTCGCTGGGTCCGCGGCGTCGGGGCCCGGGCCCCCCCCCGCGAACGGCGGGGGGGGGGGGGCCGGGGGGGGGGGCGGGGGGGCGGGGCGCGGGGGCGCCCCCCCCGGCCCGGTGCGCCGGCGCACCCGAGGAGGACCGCGCTCAGCGCTCCTTGGCGTACAGGTCCAGGACGTCGTCGAGCGGGCCGTCCGCCCGGAGCTCGCCGCCGCGCAGGTACAGGCCGCGCGTGCAGAAGCGCTGCAGGTCGCCGTTGTTGTGCGAGACGAGGAACAGCGTGCGCCCCGCCGCGAGGAGCTCGTCGATGCGGTTGTAGCACTTGTCGCGGAACGCCTTGTCGCCCACGGCCAGGACCTCGTCCACGAGCAGGATCGGCCCCTCGAGCTGGGAGACCACGGAGAACGCGAGGCGCACCTGCATGCCGGACGAGTAGTGCCGGTAGGGCGAGTCGAGGAACTTGTGGATCTCCGCGAAGTCGACGATCTCGTCGAAGCGCGCGTCGATCTCCTTGCGCGACATCCCGTGGAGGCCTGCCGCGAGGTAGATGTTCTCGCGCCCGGTGAGGTCCGGGACGAAGCCGCCGGTGATCTCGATGAGGGGCGAGACGTCCGCCCGCACGGTCGCCCGGCCCTCGTCCGGCAGCAGGACGCCCGTGACGACCTTGAGGAGCGTCGACTTCCCCTGGCCGTTGCGGCCGATGACCCCGATCGCCTCGCCCGGCGAGACGTCGAAGGAGACGTGGCGCAGCGCCCAGAACGAGTCGCGGGCGGGGCCGCGGTCGCGGCGCAGGATCATCTGCCGCAGGCCGGCGCTGCGCCGTCCGCGGTCGAACTGCACGCCGACGTCCTTCACCGAGATGATGGGGTCGGGAAGCCCCGTGAGCGAGGTCGTCGCCATCACAGCTCCTTCAGCATCGAGCGCTCGGACCGCGCGAAGACGAACCACCCGAACACCAGCGTGAACACCGACAGGCCCCCGGCGATCGCGATCGCGTCCCAGTGCACGGCGTCGGGGAAGAAGCCGGCCCGGTAGGCCGTGATGATGCCGCTCATGGGGTTGAGCAGGTACAGCGTCTTGAGCACCTGCGGGATCCCGGCGTCGTAGACGTCCTGGATGCCGTACAGCACCGGCGACGCGTAGAAGAGCACGCGCATCGCGACGCGGATGAGCGGGTCGATGTCCCGCAGGAGCACCTCGAGCGGGGCGAGGAGCAGGCCCAGCCCGGACAGGAGCAGGAGCTGCATGACGATCGCGACGGGGAACAGCCACAGGTGGGCGTTGACGTGGGGGTGGTAGATGAGCAGGAAGATCCCGAGCACCGGCAGGGAGAACCCGAACTCGACCGTCTTCGACAGCACGACGCGCAGCGGCCAGACCTCGCGCGGCAGCCGCGTCGAGCGCACGAGCCGCGAGTCCTGCCGCAGCGACCGCGAGCTGTCGCCCACGCAGTTCTGGAACCACGTCCAGGGCAGGAGCGCCGCGAGCAGGAAGATGATGTACGGCTCCTCGCCCACCGGGCGCGAGAAGATCTTCGTGAAGACGAACCAGTAGACCGCCGCCATGAGCAGCGGGTCGAGGATCGACCAGAAGTATCCGAGCAGGGAGTCCGCGTACCGGACCTTGAGGTCTCGACGGACGAGGAGGCCCAGGACGGAACGGGCCTTCCACAGCGTCATCGGCCTGTTCACGGCCGCGACGACGCCAGCTTCACTCACTTGTTCCTCCACGCGCTCGGCGCCTCGCTCCCGAGGCCGTCGCACACCCTATCGCCGCCGGACGACCCGGTCGGACGCTCAGTCCTCGTCATCGGAGATCCCGATGGTCGCGCGCCACGCGGACGGCGCGACGAGCGCCTCCGCCCGGGACCGGTACGCCTCGCGCAGCTCGGGCCAGCGGCGCCGCAGCTCGCGGTGCAGCGCGACGGACTCGCGCCACAGGGCGACGAACGCGCGGCGGTCGCGCACGTACCAGCTCCCCGTGCGGTCCTCGCCCGCGAGCACGAGCACGCTGTCGTACCGGGGCAGCTCCCACCACACGCCCTGCCCGCGCTCGAGCTGCACGTCGGGACGCGTCCGCTTCTCCGGCCGCACCGGGAGCAGCAGCTGGCGCGCGACCGCGCGCAGGGTGAACAGCGCGAGCGCGACGCCGCGCGGCCCGTGGCTGCGGCCGGAGACCGGGACGTCCGGGCGGACGGCGGGCGGCGCCGGGGAGTCGACGGTGTACGTGCGCGCCTCCCCGAAGTCCTTCGCGAGCGCGCGCAGCTCACCGAGCCGCGTGCCCATCGTCGCGTGCAGCCGGCCTGGGCCCCGCAGCACGTCGCGCAGCGCGGCGTTGCGGAGCGTCACCGCGTAGTACTGCATCGACAGCAGGTGCTTGAGGTTGAGCCGGCCGCTGTCAGCGAGCAGCGCGCCGCCGTGCTCCTCCTGGGAGTGGAGCAGGGCCGAGACCACGCGGTTGCGCGCGTGGAAGTACGCCTGCCAGTCGATCGCGTCGTCCTTGTCCTGCCACGTGATGTGCCACAGCGCGACGCCGGGCAGCGAGACCGTCGGGACCCCCGCGGCCTTCGCGCGCAGGCCGTACTCGGCGTCGTCCCACTTGATGAAGAACGGCATCGAGAGCCCGATCTCGCGCACGACCGCGGTCGGGATCAGGCACATCCACCAGCCGTTGTAGTCGGCGCGGGGCCGGCGGTGGAGCCAGCGCGTCGCGCGCAGCGACTCCTGCGAGAAGTCGACGAGGCGGTGGTCGGGGTCGGCCGGGCCCCACATGAAGTTGGACTGCTGGACGATCTCGCTCACCGCGTGCAGGTTGGTCGGCCGGTACATGTCGAACATGTGGCCGCCGACGATCGTCGGGCGCGAGCACGCGTCGGCGAAGCGCACCGCGCGGAAGATGCTCTCCGGCTCGATCGCGACGTCGTCGTCGAGGAGCATGACGTGCGTGGAGCCTGCGGCGTCGGCCTCGAGCATGCCGCGCGAGAACCCGCCCGAGCCGCCGAGGTTCGGCTGGTCGAGGACGCGCAGGCGGTCGCCGAGCGCGTCGCGGGCCTCGTCGAAGCCCGGCTCCGCGGCGACCTTCCGGGTGCCCTGGTCGACGACGACCACGCGGTCGAGCACGCCGAGCACGTCGTCGTCCGTCGCGAGCGCGCGCAGCGTCCGGACGCAGTAGTCGGGCTTGTTGAACGTGGTGACGGCGACCGTGACGGTGCCGTCCGACGGGACGTCGTCGACCTCCCAGCGCCCGGGCCCGATCTCGACGTCGGCCGACGCCGTGACCTCGAACCAGCACCACCCGCCGTCCGCGGCGCCCGCCGTCGGGACGTCGAGCCGGACGGTCTGCGCGCCGTCGAACCGGACCGCCTCGAGGCGCGTCGCGTGGCCGCGGGCGTCCGTGCGCACCAGCCGGACCTGCCCCCGGCCGCTCAGCTCGAGCACGAGCGAGACGGTCCGCACGTCGGTGCTCGCCGCCCAGTGCATGAGGGGGAACGCGTTGAAGTACGACGCGAAGGACACGTCGCTGCCCGCGACCAGCCGTGCCGTGCGGCGCGAGACGACGTCGAGCGAGGACGTGACGCCGTGGGGGCTCTCGACGTACAGCGGGAGCTTGTCCAGTTCCGTGGGGTAGACGACGTGCTGGACGGTGATCACGGTGAGCGCCTCGCAGGATGGGTCGAAGAACCGGACGGCCGAGAGACGTGCGCAGCGCCCGGGGGCGGCGCGTCGGCCCGATGGCACAGGCTACCCGCCTCCCTGCCCGGGACGGCCGAAATCGGCGCGGTTCACAGAATGTGCAGATCGCGTTCACGAACGCGTCGGCAAGCGGTCTTCCGGCCGTCGCTGCCGTAAACTCGGGCCCGCCTCGGGAACGCCTCACGCGCCCGCAGGACCCGCCGACACCCGACCCGAAGGGCTCCCATGTCGCGTCGTCCGGTCACGACGTCCCACGAGCTGCGAGCGAGCCGCTCGCGCCTGCGCCTGCCCGCGCGCGTCCCGGACGACGTCTCCTCGCTCGACGTCCGTCTCAACGGGCACCGGGTCTGGTCGATCGACCTCGTGTCCGACGAGCGGCAGCGCGAGACCCTGGAGCACCGGTGGCCCGCGCCGATCGTGCCGTTCCTCGACGGGACCGCTCGGGTCGAGGTCGCGGACTCCACGACGGGGGACGTCCTGTGGAGCACCGACGTGCGGTTCGGGCGCTCGGACCGGCCCGTCGAGGTCGTCGACGCGCTCGGGCGCCACGTCGCGCTCAACAAGTGGGGGCGCCTCGGCAAGACGTTCGACGGCGCGGACGAGGGCCTGCAGCAGCGCCTGCTCGACCGGCTCGACGTGCTCGTCGACCTGCTGCACGAGCTCGGCCTGCGCCCGTTCGTCGTGGGCGGCACCCTCCTCGGCGCGGTCCGGTCGGGCCACATCCTCCCGCACGACGACGACGCCGACCTCGCCTACCTCTCCGAGCTCAGCCACCCCGCCGAGCTCTCGCTCGAGAACGCGCGCATCGCGGCCGACCTCACGGGCCGCGGGTACGAGATCGTGCGGCACAGCAACGCGCACCTGCAGATCACGTTCCGCCGCGAGGACGGCCTCGTCGACGGGTACATCGACATCTTCACGGCGTTCTTCACGCCCGACGGGCAGATCAACCAGCCGTTCCACGTGCGCGGGCCGATGCGGCGGGAGTCGATGCTGCCGTTCTCGACGGTGACGCTCGAGGGCCGCGACTACCCCGCCCCCGCCGTGCCCGAGGACTGGCTCGTCGTCAACTACGACGAGAACTGGCGCACGCCGCTCCCGGGCTACAAGCTGCGCACGCCGCGCGCGACGGCGCGCCGGTTCCGCAACTGGTTCGGCTCGTACAACTTCCAGCGCGACTTCTGGGAGGACCGCTACCTGTACGACCCGACGAGCGGGGCCGACACGGACCTTCGGGGCGCCGACGCGCTGCTCGCCCGGACCGAGGACGGCGACCTCGTCGTGGACCTGGGCTGCGGCGCGGGGACGGCCGCACGCCACCTCGCCGCGCACGACCGCCGCGTCGTGGGGGTCGACTACGCCGAGTCCGGGCTGCTGCGTGCGCGCCGCCTGACCGACGAGGCGACGGCCGACCGGATCACCTGGCTGCGCCGCAACCTCATCGACCTCCGCGAGGCGGCGGACGTGATCGCGCTGCTCGCCGAGGAGGGGCGGCGCGCGCACGTGCTCGCCAACCACCTGCTCGAGCGGCTCGGCCACCACGGCCGCGCGACCGTCTGGCGTACCCTGCGCCAGTACGCCAAGGCGGGAAGCGTCGTCGCGCTCGTCGTCGACACCGTGCCCGACCCGGACGTGACGTTCCGCGACCCGACGACGTGGCACCTGACGATCGAGGAGATCGAGCGCGAGCTCGCTCCCCTGGGCCTCGCCCTGGAGGGCACGACCCCCCTGCGCGGGACCCCGCGCGACGAGGTCCGCGAGCCCGTGCTGACCTACCTGACCACCGCAGCCCCGAGCTGAGACGAGGACGACATGAAGCAGAAGATCATCGCCGTGGGCGACCGGGTGGCGCCCTCCCTCATGGCGCGCCTGCGAGGCAAGCCCCTGCCGAACCACGCGACGGTGCTCGCGGAGCTCCAGCAGCTGCGCGAGGACGTGCGCGACCTGCGCGCGGAGATCGACGAGTGCCGGCGCGACAACGTCCGCATCGCCGAGCTGACCGACGTCGTCGAGGCGCGCCTCGCCGCCCCGCGGTCGGCGGACTGACCGCCCCGCGCCACCGACCTCGACCCCACGGAACAGCGAGCACCCCATGACACAGAACCCCCACGTGGCAGCCGTCGTCGTGACGTACAACCGTCTCGAGAAGCTCAAGAAGGGCCTCGCCGCGATCCGCGCGTCGAGCGTGCGCCCGCAGACGATCCTGCTCGTCGACAACGACTCGACCGACGGCACGGGCGACTACCTCCGCTCGATCGCGGGTGACGAGGACGTCCACGTCCTGTCCCTGCCGAAGAACGTCGGGGGCGCGGGCGGCTTCGCCGCCGGTCTGCGCCGGGCGTACGAGCTCGGCGCGGACTTCTTCTGGATCATGGACGACGACTGCTACCCCGAGCCGGACGCGCTCGAGCGTCTCCTCGACGAGCACCGCGCGGTCGAGGAGCACGTCCACGACCGCGTCCCGTTCGCGTGCTCCGTCGTGAAGTTCGTCGACGGCCAGCTCTGCGAGATGAACGAGGCCGTGACCACGTGGGACTGGCCGCGCTACCTGGTCCAGGGGCTGAACTCGGTCAAGGTGCGCGAGTGCACGTTCGTCTCCGTCCTGCTGCCGCGCTGGACCGTCGAGGAGCACGGCCTGCCCCTCGCCGAGTACTTCATCTGGTACGACGACAAGGAGTTCACCAAGCGCCTCTCGGGCCGCACGCGCCCGGGCATCCAGGTGCTGGACAGCTACGTCGTGCACGACATGGGCGACAACAAGGGCGTGAACTACGGCCAGATCACCGCGCAGAACGTCTGGAAGTTCAAGTACGGCGCCCGCAACCAGTCGTCGTACCGCTGGCACTACGAGGGCAAGCTCTCGTGGATCACCTACGTGAAGACGGTCGTCGGCAAGATGCGCCGCGGCGGGGTGCCGCGCAGCCTGCAGCTGCAGATGGTCCGCCAGCTCCTCGCCGGCATCCGCTTCAACCCGCAGCCGCAGTTCCCGCAGCGCCCGGCGAAGGCGCCGAGCGCCGGCTGACCCCGGCCGCGACGAGGACGGGCCGGTCTCCCCGCGGGGAGACCGGCCCGTCGTGCGTCGTGCGGGCGGCGCTCAGAGGAACTCGTTCGCCCGCTCGAGGTCCTCGGCGAAGTCCACCTCGACCGCGTACAGGTCCGAGACGTCGACGGGCACGACCTGGAGCCCGTCCTTCTCGATCGCGACCTCGATGCCGCGCTCGAAGTAGTCCTGGTCGCCGACCTCGGCGAGCCGCGTCACGAGCGCCGCCTTGTCCGCAGGCGCGACGAAGTTGATGCCGACGGCCTCGCCGAGCGCGCCCTGGACCGTCTTCGACAGCTCGTCGATCCGCCCGTCCGCGTCGACCGTGTACTTGACCTCCTCGTCGCCCACCGCCGCGGTGTTGACGCTGACGAACGACTGCCCGGACTCGATGTACGGCTTGAGCCGCTCGAGGACGCGGGGGTCGAACACGACGTCGCCGTTCATCCACAGCACGCCGCGGTCCCCCGTGGCGCGCAGCGCCTTGAGGAGGCTCTTCGACGTGTTCGTCTGGTCGTAGAGCTCGTTGTACGCGAACGTCACGTCGGGCGCCGCCTCGAGGATCTGCTCGAGCTTGAACCCGACGACGACGAGCACCTGGACGTCACGGCCGAACGCGCCGCGGACGTTGCCCAGCTGCTGGGCGAGGATCGTGCGCCCGTCCTTGAGCTCGGTCAGCGGCTTCGGGAACGGCCGGCCGAGGCGGGTCCCCATCCCGGCGGCCAGGATGACGACCTGGGGCGCGTTGCTCACGGTGTGTCCTTTCGTCTCTCGCTCCGGCTCGCCGACGAGCGGAGCACCGCACCGACTCTACCGACCGGCACGCCGTCGGCCGCGCACGCGGCTAGAGCTCGCGCGCGTCGTCCGGCAGCAGCACGGGGATGCCGTCGCGCACCGGGTAGGCCAGCGGGCGGTCGGGGTCGGTCGAGTGCAGCTCGGGCTCGCCCGACGGGCCGGTGCCGTCCACGAGGCGCGCACCGGTCACGGGGCACCGCAGCGCCTCGCGCACCCAGGGGTCGATCTGCAGGCTCATGCTCGCTCCTCGTCGTCGTGCGCGCGCACGAGCGACAGGACGTCGTCGCGCACCTTCTCCATGATGTCCTCGTCCGCCGCCTCGACGTTGAGCCGCAGCAGCGGCTCGGTGTTCGACGCGCGCAGGTTGAACCACCACTGGGGGTGGGAGTCCCAGTGCGAGACCGTGAGGCCGTCGAGCTCGTCGACCTCGACGGGACCGGCGCCCTGCTGGGTCACGTACGCCTCGACGACCCGGGCCCGTGCGGCGGGCACGTCCGCGACGGTCGAGTTGATCTCGCCCGACGCGACGTACGGCTCGTACATCTCGGCGAGCGCCGACAGCGGGTGCGGCTGCGACCCGAGCGCGGCGAGCACGTGCATCGCCGCGAGCATCCCCGTGTCCGCGAAGAAGAAGTCGCGGAAGTAGTAGTGCGCGCTGTGCTCGCCGCCGAACACCGCGTCGTTGTCGGCCATCTGCGCCTTGATGAACGAGTGGCCCACGCGCGTGCGCACGGTCCGCGCCCCGGCCGCCCCGAGGAAGTCGGGGACCGCGCGCGACGTGATGAGGTTGTGGATCACCGTCGGCGTGCGGCCGGCCTCGACCTCCTTGGCGACCTCGCGCAGGCCGACGAGCGCCGTGATCGCCGACGGCGACACCGGGTCGCCGTGCTCGTCGACGACGAAGCACCGGTCCGCGTCGCCGTCGAACGCGAGCCCGAGGTCGGCGTCGTGCTCGACGACCGCGGCCTGCAGGTCGCGCAGGTTCTCCGGGTCGAGGGGGTTCGCCTCGTGGTTCGGGAACGTGCCGTCGAGCTCGAAGTACAGCGGCACGACGTCGAGCGGCAGCGCGGGCAGGCCCGCGCCCGTGCCGAGGACGGCCGGTACGGTGTGCCCGCCCATGCCGTTGCCGGCGTCGACCACGACCTTGAGCGGGCGGATGCCCGTCAGGTCGACGAGCGAGCGCAGGAACGCGGCGTAGTCGGCGAGCATGTCCTGGTCGGTGACCGTCCCGGGCTCGGCGGCCGCCGCCGGGAGGCCGTCGTCGAGGTAGCCCTCCGCGAGCCGGCGCACCTTGGCCAGCCCCGTGTCCTGACCCACCGGTCGCGCGCCCGCGCGGCACAGCTTGATGCCGTTGTACACCGCCGGGTTGTGACTCGCGGTGAACATCGCGCCGGGCACGCCGAGCGCGCCGGACGCGTGGTAAAGCCCGTCCGTGGAGCACAGCCCGATCCGCACGACGTCCACGCCCGCGTCCGTGAGTCCCGCCGCGAACGCGTCCACGAGCGCGGGTCCGGAGTCGCGCATGTCGTGCCCGACGACGACGCGCGGCCGCGCCGGCGCGTCGCCCGACCCGGCGGGCGCCTCGGGCAGGACGACGGCCCGCGCGAACGCCGCGCCGACGGCCCGCGCCACCTGGGGGTTGAGCTGGTCCGGGACGGTGCCGCGGACGTCGTACGCCTTGATGAGGTGGGAGAGGTCGGTCGTCACGCGCCCACTGTATCCGCGCGCGATCCGCACGCGTCGCGGCGCCCTCCCGGCCAGGATGCCGCTACTGCCCGCTCGCGGCGTACCGGGCCTCGGTGCGCGCCTTGGCGGGGCGCCACCAGTCCTCGTGCTCGCGGTACCACTCCACGGTCCGCGCGAGCCCCTCGCGGAACGACGTGTACCGCGGCGCCCAGCCCAGCTCGGTCCGCAGGCGCGTCGCGTCGATCGCGTACCGCAGGTCGTGGCCCGCGCGGTCCGCGACGACCTCGTAGTCGTCGCGGTCGCGGCCGAAGATCTCGAGGAGGTCCTGGACGACCTCGAGGTTCGAGCGCTCGCCGTCCGCCCCCACGAGGTACGTCTCGCCGGGCGTCCCGCGCTCGACGATCGCCCAGACCGCGTCGTTGTGGTCGTCCACGTGGATCCAGTCGCGCACGTTCGCGCCCCGGCCGTAGAGCTTGGGGCGGCCCCCGTCGAGGAGGTTGGTGATCTGCCGCGGGATGAACTTCTCGACGTGCTGGTACGGGCCGTAGTTGTTGGAGCAGTTGGAGATCGTCGCGCGCACGCCGAACGAGCGCACCCACGCGCGCACGAGCAGGTCGCTCGACGCCTTCGTCGACGAGTAGGGCGACGACGGGTTGTACGCCGTGGCCTCGGTGAAGCGCCCCGGGTCGTCGAGCTCGAGGTCCCCGTAGACCTCGTCGGTCGAGACGTGGTGCAGGCGCACGCCGTGGCGGCGCACCGCCTCCAGGAGCGTGAACGTGCCGACGACGTTGGTCCGCACGAAGGGCGACGGGTCCGTGAGCGAGTTGTCGTTGTGCGACTCCGCGGCGAAGTGCACCACGAGGTCGGCCTCGGCGACGAGCCGGTCCACGACGTCCGGGTCCGCCACGTCGCCGACCTCGAGCCGTACGCGGTCGCGCACCGGGTCGAGCGAGCGCGCGTCGCCCGCGTACGTCAGCGCGTCGAGCACGACGACGTGCGCGTCGGGGCGCGTCTCGACCGTGCGACGCACGAAGTTCGCCCCGATGAAGCCGGCGCCTCCGGTCACGAGCACCCGCACAGCCGACCTCCTCGACGCGTCCACCTGCCGCGGCGAGTCTATCGACGGCGCGTCGCGTCCCGGCCCGTCACCGGGCATTTCACCCGCCGCCGGGCGCGGCTCTCGTGAGAGCCTTCCGGGATGAAGGGGATCGTCCTGGCAGGGGGCGCGGGCACGCGCCTGCACCCCATCACGCTCGGCGTGAGCAAGCAGCTCCTGCCCGTCTACGACAAGCCGATGGTCTACTATCCGCTCTCGACGCTCCTGCTCGCCGGGATCCGCGACGTCCTGGTCATCACGACGCCGCACGACGCCGCCGCGTTCGAGCGCCTGCTCGGCGACGGGTCGCAGTTCGGGATCTCCATCTCCTACGCGGTGCAGGCCGAGCCGAACGGGCTCGCGCAGGCGTTCGTGCTCGGCGCCGACTTCCTCGACGGCGACTCCGCGGCGCTCGTGCTCGGCGACAACATCTTCTACGGTCCCGGTCTCGGCGACCGCCTCCAGCGCTTCGCCGGGATCGACGGCGGCGCCGTGTTCGCCTACCGCGTCGCCGACCCGACCGCGTACGGCGTCGTGGAGTTCGACAACTCCGGGCGCGCGCTGAGCATCGAGGAGAAGCCGCAGCGGCCCCGCAGCAGCTACGCCGTGCCGGGCCTGTACTTCTACTCCGCGGACGTGGTCGACGTCGCGCGGTCCCTGCGCCCGTCCGCGCGCGGCGAGTACGAGATCACCGACGTCAACCTGCACTACCTGCGCGAGGGGCGGCTCCAGGTCGAGGTCCTGCCGCGCGGCACGGCGTGGCTCGACACGGGGACCGTCGACTCGCTGCTCGACGCGAGCGACTTCGTCCGCACGATCGAGAACCGGCAGGGTCTGAAGATCGGCGCGCCCGAGGAGGTCGCGTGGCGGCGCGGGTTCCTCGACGACGACGCGCTGCGCGAGCGTGCCCGCTCACTCGGGCCCTCGCGGTACGGCGCCTACCTGCTGTCGCTGCTCGACGCGTGAGCGCCCGGACCGGCCAGCACGTGCGGCGCCGCGGCGCGCCAGCGCTCGCGCCAGTCGCCGAGCGGCTCGACCCCCGCGCGCCGCAGCGCGTCGTGCCCGAGGACGGACCACGCAGGCCGCGGCGCCGGCCGGGCGACGGCGGCGCTCGTCGTCGGGCGCACGAGGTCGGGGTCGAGACCGGCCGCGCCCACGACCTCGCGCGCGAGCTCCCACCACGACGCGCGCCCCGCGGACGTCCCGTGGTAGACCCCGCCGGGCGCGCCGGCCCCGACGAGCCGCACCACGAGGTCCGCGAGGTCCGCGGTCCACGTGGGCTGGCCCACCTGGTCGTCGACGACGTCGAGCGCGCCCCGCTCGCGCGCGAGGCGGGCGATCGTGCGCGGGAAGCACGGGCCGTGCGCGCCGTAGAGCCAGGCCGTGCGGACGACGAGCGCGCCGGGGTGCTCGGTGCGCACCGCCCACTCCCCCGCCGCCTTGGAGCGCCCGTACGCGGAGCGCGGGGCGAGGGGCGCGTCCTCGGCGTAGGGGGTCCCGCCCCCCGCGGGGACGACGCCGTCGAACACGTAGTCGGTCGAGACGTGCACGAGCCGGGCGCCGTGCCGCGCCGCGGCCCGGGCGACGTGCTGCGCGCCGACGGCGTTGACGGCGAACGCACGGGCCTCGTCGTCCTGCGCCGCGTCGACCGCCGTGTACGCCGCGCAGCCCACGACGACGTCCGCGCCGTCGACCGCGCGGTCCACCGCGGCGGGGTCCGTCACGTCGAGCCCCGCGCGGTCGAGACCGCGCACGTCCTCGCCCCGCGCGCGCAGCACGGCGACGAGGTCCGTGCCGAGCATCCCCCCGGCCCCCGTGACCAGCCACCGCACCACGACCACCTCCGCACGGCACCCTACCGAGGAGCAGCATGAACGTCCGCGAGCTCACCGTCCCCGGCACGTGGGAGCTCACGCCGCGCCAGCACCCCGACGAGCGCGGCGTCTTCCTCGAGTGGTTCACCGCCCCGGCACTGCGCGCCGCCACGGGGCGCGACCTCGACCTCGCGCAGGCCAACGCCTCCGTGTCTCGCGCGGGGGTCGTGCGCGGCATCCACTACGCCGACGTCCCGCCCGGCCAGGCCAAGTACGTGACGTGCGTGGCCGGCTCGGTGCTCGACGTCGTCGTCGACCTGCGCGTGGGCTCGCCCGCCTTCGGGCGCTGGGACGCCGTGCTGCTCGACACGCGCGAGCGCCGCGCGGTGTTCCTCCCCGAGGGCGTCGGGCACGCGTTCATGGCGCTCGAGGACGGCTCGACGGTCGTCTACCTGTGCTCGAGCGGGTACGCGCCCGCGCGCGAGCACGCCGTGGACCCGACCGACCCCGAGATCGGGGTCGAGTGGCCGACGACCGGCCCGGACGGGCGCGCGCTCGTGCCGTCGTTCTCCGCCAAGGACGCCGCGGCTCCCTCGCTGCGCGAGGCGCTCGCGGCCGGTGCGCTCCCGCGCGCGGACGAGGTCGAGGCGTTCGTCCGCACCCTGCGGGGCTGAGTCGGTCGGCCGGCTCAGTCGGCCTCGGCGCGCAGCACCCGCAGGTGCCCGCGGCGGCCGACCTCGGTGACGTCGGGCGGCTCGGGCTCGGTGCGCACCTTGCCCGCCTCGCGGACGGCGTCGGCGAGCGCGGACAGGTCGTCGTCGCTCGGGCCGGTCTCGACGAACTGCGGCGACAGCCGCACGACCTCCCACCCGCGCGGCGCGGTGAGCCGCTCCGCGTGCTCGGCGCACAGGTCGTAGCTGTGCGGCTCGGCGAGGTGGGCGAGGGGCCCGAGGACCGCCGTCGAGTCGGCGTAGACGTAGGTGAGGGTCGCGACGGCGGCACGGACGCACGCCGTGCGCGAGCACTGCCTGACGGATCTCACGGGGTGACCTTACGCCTTCCGGGCGCCTCCCGGAGACGGCACACGCCGTCACGCCGGGGCGAGCGGCGCGTCGCGCACGCGCCGCTGCCGCGGCGGGCCGACTAGAGTCGTGGTGTGCGTGGCAACACTCCCAACCCCGGCTCGCGTCCCGAGCCCGCCGGCGCGGGGCGCCGGGCGCGCGACCGCTGGTCGCGGCGCGCCACGCCCGCCCCTCCCCCGGTCTCGTTCGACGACCTCGTCATCCCTCCGCGCGCGCCCGTGCTGGGAGGCGGCGGCCCGGTGCCGCGGCGCCGCGACCGCCGGGGCCGCGGGATCCGCGGCCCGCTCCTGCCGCCCACCGCGCCCGCGAGCCGCACGCGCGCCGAGAAGTTCGACGACCTCGTCCTGGACGTGGTCGAGCGCATCGAGCACACGTGGGCGAAGCAGCTGCGCGGGACGGAGTTCGCGGTCGAGGACGTCCCGCCGTCGGACCCGGCCCCGTGGGAGGACGGCGGCGTCCCGCTGGGGCGGTGCTTCCCCGCGGAGTCGGGCCAGCCCGCGCGCGTCGTGGTCTACCGGCGGCCGGTCGAGGCGCGCGCGATCGACGCCGAGGACCTCGAGGACCTCGTGCGCGACGTCCTCGTCGAGCAGGTCGCGCACCTGCTCGCGCGCACGCCCGAGGAGATCGACCCGCGGTACACGGGCGACCGCTGAGCCCCGGCGACCGCCCGCGTCGTCAGGAGCCGAGCCCGGCGGTGTCCGTGGCGCGGACCTCGACCTCGTGCGGCGCGGGCGGGTCGGTCACGGGGAGCAGGACCGACACGAGGCCGGGCGTCTCGTCGCCCTCGTCACCGCTCGGCGGCCCGGCGCTCGCCGTGACCGACCACACCGGCTCCAGACCCCCGCGCGCGCCGACGACGTCGACCGTCACGGCCGCGGGCACGGCTCCCGCGTCCTCGCCGCCCAGCGTGGCCACGTCGAGCGACTGGGCGCGGCCCGCGGCGAGCCGCACCGTCGTCGCACCGCTCTCGGCGCCGTCCTCGCCGTAGGCGCGCACGCGGAGCTCGAGCGTCCCGGTCGGCGCGTCGTCCTCGTCCGTGGCCGCCGCGGGGACGGCGGCCAGCGTCAGGGTCGACGCGGTCCCGGGGACGAGCGCGACCTGCCCCGCGTCGGCGTCCTCCGGGGGCGTGCCGTCGTCGGGCGTGCCGTCGTCGGGCGACCCGCCGGGGGCCGTCCCGTCGGTGGTCGACCCGTCCGGGGCCGGCGCGAGCGGCTGCGCCGCGATCCACGCGCGGTCGTACCGGCGCTCCTCGTGCAGGAGGTCGGGGTCGGGCTCGCCGCGCCGGTCGACCGCCGCGCCCGCGACCACGGGGACGTCGGCGTGGACGGCGACGGCGTACGAGCCGGCGGGCAGCCCGCCGAGCGAGACGTCGGTGACGACGCCCGGCGTGAGCGCGACCTCCTCGACGCCGCGCAGCGGCACCGGACCGTCCTCCCCGTAGACCGTGACGCGGGCCGTGCCCGCCGCGTCGCCCGGCGCCAGGAGACGCAGCCGGGGCGCGTGCGGGTCGTCGACCGCCTCGCCCGCGCTCGCGACACCGGCGAGCGCCAGGTCCTGCGCGGGCTCGGCGCCGGGGACGACGTAGTCGACGCCGAGCGGGACGAGCCCGTCGAGCGTCGAGTGCTGCAGGTAGGCGGTGACGAGCCCGCCGGAGGCCGCGACGTGCACGACGAGCCGCCGCTGCTCGGGGGCCGCCGCCTCGACGAGGGTCACGACCTCCTCGCCCGGGCCCACGAGCTGCTGCCCGCCGCCGGACAGCACGGCCTGGCCGCCCTGACCCCAGACGCCGACCTGGACGACGGCGGGCGTGAGACCCGGGTTCTGGAGCACGAGCTGGGCGCTGCTGCCGATCTGGGTGCTCCCGCCCACGAGCCACTGGC
This sequence comes from Cellulosimicrobium composti, assembly GCF_010287905.1. NCBI lineage: Bacteria > Bacillati > Actinomycetota > Actinomycetes > Micrococcales > Promicromonosporaceae > Cellulosimicrobium > Cellulosimicrobium composti. The sequence continues at coordinate 2,709 of NZ_JAAFAN010000077.1, read as the reverse complement.
TGATGCCGGGGCGCGAGCAGCTCGCGGCGGCGAGCCCGCGGAGGTCGCCGTCGGTCGTGACCGAGCCGACGGACGCCGCGACGCGCGGCGGCTCGCCGTCCCCGGGGCGCACGGCCAGGACGGCGCCGGTCGACGGGTCCTCGACGTCGGCCACGCCGACGTCACCCCCGGGCGCGCGCTCGACGGGCGTGGCGTCGCCGGCCGCGTCACCGAGCGCGTCGAGGTCGGCCTCGCCGTCGCCGCCGACGACCGCGCGCAGGCTGCTCGTCGTCCCCACGGGGGCCGGGCCGAACTGCGCGTCCCCGACGGTCTCCGGGTCGGTGAGCCGGGCCGGGCCGGGGCACACCGTGAGCTCCTCGGCAGGCTCGACCGCGACCTCCTGCACGGCGTCCGCCGGGGCGGGCGCCGCGGGCAGCAGCCCCGTGCCCGTCGTCCCGAACGCGGCGACCGCGCCCACGGCGAGCACGCCGACCAGCCCGGCGCCCGTCGTCGTGACCCGCCGCACCACCGCGCGCGTCCTGCCCCGCGGCGCGCGGGCGCCCTCGGGAGCGCCCTCGTCCCGGGCCGTCTCGTCCGTCGTCGACACCGCGCCTACCTCGTCCCCGCCCGGCGACGCCGGACCGGCACCGCGAGCAGCACGTACACGAGCAGGGTCGCCCCCGCCGCCGTCATCCAGCCGGACCGGTGGTCCGCCGCGTGGTACACCTCGAGCCGCCCCGCGTCCGCGCCGAGGGCGAAGGCCTGGAGCCCGCCCGTCGTGGCCGGGTCGACCGCCTCGAGCGCCCGGCCGTCGAGCGTCGCGCGCCACCCGGACGACGCGTTCTCCGCGAGCACCACGACGCGGTCGTCCGCGCCGGCGTCGACCGCCGTGTCGACGGGTCGCAGGGCCGCGCGGTCGGCGTCGAGCGACTGCGTCCCCGCAGCGGACTCGACGCGCGCGTACGACGGCTCGACGCCGTCGGGCGCGACGCGCCACAGGAGACCCGACCGCCCCTCGGTCACACGCTCGAGCCCGGGCACCATGTCCAGCCGCGCGACGAGCTCCGCGCGCGCCTGGTCCGCCTCCGTCGCCGCGGGCAGGAGCACCGCCCCGACGCCGAGGCGCGCGAGGCCGTCGGCCACGTCGGTCGAGGTCCCGGAGACGAGCTCGGCGACGAGCCCGGGCAGGTCGCCCTCGGTCGCGCCCGGGTCGGCCGCCCGCCACGTGTGCACGACGACCGAGGAGTCGACCGCCTGCGGCCCGTCCGAGCGCAGCGCCGCGTACTCGACCACGCCGCCGGCCCCGAGCTCGAGGCTGAGCACGCGCGCCTGCCGCGGGGAGGTCTGCATCTGGCGCCCCACCGGCGGCACGACGGGCTCGGTGGTCGCCCGGACCTCACCGACGCGCGCGTCGTCCCGGTCGAGCACCCCGACCGTCCACGACGCCGCGTTGCCCAGCGGGAGCAGCGTCACCACGAGCGCGAGCGCGACGACCGCGCCCGACCGCCACGCGGGCGCGCCGTGGTCCGGCAGGCGCGGCACGCCGACCAGCGCCGCGCCGAGGAGCGCGAGGAGCGCGAGCGAGATCCCGGCGCCGGGCCAGCCCGTGACCGGGGCGCTGGGCGTCGCCCCTGCCGCGACGACCGTCGACCCGGCGAGCAGCGCGGCGGCGAGGCCGAGCGCCGCGACGAACCACGCGCCGACGGCGAGCCGACGGCCCCGCAGGACCGCGACGAGCGCGAGCACCGCGACGACGGCGCCCACCGTGAACGGCGCCCACCGCGCGAGGAGGTCGACCGCGCCCGAGCCGTCCCGGCCGAACCACGCGCCGACCGCCGTCGGCAGGCCGAGGAGCTGCTGCCACGGCGCGGCGGGCGCGGCCTCGACGGGAGCGCCCGGGTCCGCGAGCATCAGGCGCCACCCGCCGTCGCCGGCCGTCCGGGCGACGTGCACGAGGAACGGCGCGAACAGCACGACCGCCGGGACGGGCACGAGCGCCAGGTAGCGCCGGTGCGCGCGCACGCCGAGCGCGACGATCCCCAGGACGAGCACGCCGACGGGCAGGAGCACGGGCGCTCCGGCCACGGCGACGGCGAACAGGAGACCGGCGGTCGCGGCGGCCGCGAGAGAGCCCGGCTCGCGCCGGGCGGGCGCGCGCGTCGCGTCGGGCGTGGGCGGGGCGACGAGGTCGACGCGCTGCAGCCCGAGCGCGCGCACGACGGCGAGCGCGAGCCACGGCAAAGTCGCGTGCACGAGCACGGCACCGACCCGGCCCGCCCCCACGGCGGAGAGCAGGACGGGCGCGGCGACCCACACGAGCGTCGCCCACGCCCGCACGGGGACGGAGCGGACGAGCGCGCCGGCGGCGAACCACGCGCCCAGCCCGGCCACGAGGAAGCACGCGGGGACGAGGAGGTCGACCGCGACCTGCGTCGCCCCGCCGGCGAGCACCGACGCGGGCACGAGCGCGGAGACGAACGGGTCGGCCGGGGCCGGGGCGCCGAGCCCCGTCGTCACCCAGCCGGTCGTCGCGGCGCGCCACACGTCGCCGAGCGTCCCCGTCGCGGGCAGGAGCGCCCCGCCGACGAGCCGGCCGCCGGCGAGCAGGGCCCCCGCGAGCGGCCCGAAGACGAGCGCGGTGAACGCGAGCAGCACGACGGCCGTCGCGGCGAGCCCGGCACGACGGCGCGCGGCCAGCGCGCGCAGCTCGCGCCGCTCGATGTCGGTGGG